>JAMOAF010000272.1 GCA_023621895.1 Planctomycetota bacterium | reverse complement strand
CAGCGCATTTTTCGCGTAATGCAGATTCCCCATCGCGATGCGTCCACGAAGACGGTCTCCAGATTCGGGTCCGCGACGATCGCGCGAAAGTAATCCTCCATCATGTGGGCCTGGCCGGATGAGTCATGGGCAACGATCAGGCCGCCAGCGCGCACCAGCGGCAGCAGCTTCGCCAGATAATCCGTGAAGCCTTCCTTTTCCGCGTCGAGCAGCACCAGGTCGATCGGTCCGGTCAGCTTGTGAATCGTCTGATGGGCGTCTCCTTCGACGAGCGTCACGAGTTGCCCGACTCCGGCCTGCCTGAAGTTCTCTGTTGCCAGGGCGATTCTCCGCGGATCGATCTCGTGTGTCGTGAGCTTGCCGCCGGTGGATCGCAGCGCCAGGCAGAACCACATCGCCGAGTAGCCGTTCGCCGTGCCGACTTCCACCACGTGCTTGGCCCCAAGCGTCTCGGCGAGGAGTCGGAGCACCCGGCCGTCTTCGGGCGAGACGTTTCCCATCCCCCGGGACTGGTTGGCGTGCATCTCGTCCATCACGGCAACGATGCGTTTCTCCGCCTCATCCCTAGGCTTCGGGTGTCGCGGCAGGTATTGGCGAGAAACCTCGTCCGCCGTCGGCCGCCGCTGCTTCGCCGCTGCCGCCGGAGCCTGTGCCGGAAGCTGCGCGGCCAGAAGCGTCAAGACGAGAATCGCTGCAACTCCACCGGGTGTCCATCGTGCTGCGTGCATGGATGCGCTCCCAAGAAAGCTTGGTCGGTTTGTCGTTCGTGAATTCTGATCGATGCCGTGGTCAATCAGCTCTCAGAGCCAGGTCGACGGCCGCCTCGGCGTGCAGCCTGGTCGTGTCGAAGATCGGGACCTGGCAATCCCCAGCGCCGACGAGCAGGCCGATCTCCGTGCACCCAAGAATCATCCCTTCGGCGCCGCGGCTTGCCAGGTCCCCCATGATCCCGACGAAGTCCTCCCTGGAGTCCGGTTGGACCTTGCCAAGACATAGTTCCTCATAGATCACCCGGTGCACGCGACATCGTTCGGCCTCGCCGGGCACGATCACCGACAGCGAGTGCCGGTCCGTCAGGCGGACCTTGTAGAAGTCATCTTCCATCGTGAAGCGGGTTCCCAGCAGGCCGACCGTCCGCAAGCCGCGAGCGATCACCCTTTGGGCCGTGGCGTCGGCGATATGGAGCAGCGGAATCCGCACATGCCGCTGGATATCGTCCGCCGTCTTGTGCATCGTGTTCGTGCAAAGCACGAGGAAATCGGCCCCGGCGGCTTCCACCGATCGGGCGGCGTTCGCCATCTGCCGGCCGGCCTCTTCCCAACACCCTGCCTGTTGGAGCGGCTCGACGTCGGCGAAATCCACCGAGTGCATGATGCACCTGGCGGAATGCAGGCCGCCGAGCCTCTCCTTTACCAACTCGTTAATGATCCGGTAATATTCGAGGGACGACTCCCAGCTCATACCGCCGATCAATCCAATCGTCTTCACGATGCCTGTTCTCGATTACTTCTTCCACATCGGCGGCAGATCGAGGTCCGATTTCGGAATCTCCCGCAAACACATGAACCAGTCGAGGCACCTGGCGGTTTCCTTGCCCTGGACGCGTTCTTGGGCGGCACCGCAGGAGCCCGGCGGCGGGACAATCACCTCATCGCCCGGCTGCCAGTCGGCGGGCGTGGCGACCTGATGCTTGTCGGCCGTCTGCAAGGCCACGATCATGCGCAGGATCTCCTGAAAGTTCCGCCCCATGCTGGAAGGATAATACAGCACCGCGCGGACTTTCGCCTCGGGGTCCATGATGAACACCGCGCGAACGGCATGCGAATCATCGGCAGCCGGCTGGACCATCCCATATTTGCCCGCCACGTCCATCTTCAGGTCGGCGATTACGGGAAACGTGACTTCGACGTTTTCCATCCCCTTGTACTTGATCTTCTCCTTGATCGTCCGCAACCAGGCGATGTGGCTGAAGTTGCTGTCGATCGACAGTCCGATCAGCTTGCAGTTGATCGCCTCGAACTGCGGCATCAGCGTGGCGAAGGTCATGAACTCGGTCGTGCAGACCGGCGTGAAGTCGGCGGGGTGGCTGAACAGGACCACCCATTTGCCCTTGTAGTCCTGGGGAAACCGGATGGGGCCTTGCGTCGTCACGGCCTCGAAACCGGGAGCCTGTTCGCCAATCAGGGGAATTCTGGCGCCTTGCGTTTCGCAAGCCGCGGACGATGTTTCCTGGGTACTGTTCACGTCTTGAAATCCTTATGTGGTTAGAACACGGTAATTAGCGGCGACTTGCGTCGCGCGATCGAGCGTTCCAGCAGGCACTCCTCCCGGAGCGCATCGCCCGATGGAGGCATGCCCGGCCGGCGGGCATGCCTCCGCGGAACATCCGCCGCGGGCCATCGCGACCCGGTCAACGGAGGTGTTTAGAGGCAACGCAAAAACGTCACCAGGTCCTGCTTTTCCTCCTCGGTGAGCCCCGTCTCCAGGACAACGTCATGGAACTCCACCGTGTCTTCCAATGTGAGAAGCCGTCCATCGTGGAGGTAGGGGGGCGAATCCTTGATGCCGCGGAGCGGGAAGGTCTTGATCGGGCCGTCGCCGGTCGCGATCCGACCGTGGTACTCATGCTGCTCGAAGAACCGCTCCGTGTGCAGGTTGTGCATCAATGTGTCGGTATAGTATGGCGGCTTGTGGCACGCCGCACAGCGGCCGCGCTCGAAGAAGACTTTCTGGCCGCGCAACTCCGACGGAGTCGCCTTCTTCGCATCGAGCATCCCCAGTACGTTCAATTTCGGCGCCGGGGGGAAGTCGAGAATCGACATGAACTCGGACATGAAATGAACCTGGCTGCCGCGTTCCAGAACATTCACGCCCTTCTTCGCGGCGATCACCGGGTCGCCGTCGAAATACGCCGCCCGCTGCTCGAATTCGGTGAAGTCCTCGATGGTCTTCAGGGCCCTCTGCGA
>JAMOAF010000145.1 GCA_023621895.1 Planctomycetota bacterium | reverse complement strand
GGAGACAAGAAACTGACCGACGAGAACATCAAGGACCTGGTCGAGTTCCTCAAGGCCCTGTCCGGAGAATATCCGGTGGTTGAGGGGTAACGGCTGGCGGTCAGCCGCCAGCGATCGGCTGACAGGCTACGGGTGAGACAGGTCACAGGCCGACGGGCGAGGGGCCGCGGAGGACGGCGCGGCCCCTCCCGTCTGGCCTGTGACCTTTGTCTTTTGACGGCTGATTGCCCGCAGCCGAAAAATCGGCTAAAATCAGGGTTTTCTCGCGGGCAGTCGGGCAGCTAAGGAGAATTACGGAGACAGACCATGGCAGACAAGTGCGATATCGGCCTGATGGGCCTGGCCGTGATGGGCGAGAATCTCGTTCTGAACATGGAGGACCACGGTTTCTCCGTTGCCGTCTACAACCGGACCACGAGCAAGGTGGACGATTTCGTCAACCGGGCAGACGTCAAGGGCCGCAAGATCGTCGGCACGCATTCGCTCCAAAAGCTGGCCGACGCGCTGGCCAGGCCTCGCAAGGTGATGTTGATGATCAAGTCGGGCGACGCGGTCCCCGCTCCAACCGCCGGACTCTATCCCGAGGCGGCCGCCGCCGACGGCGTGATCCAGCAGTTGGTCGAGATTCTCGAGCCGGGCGACATCATCATCGACGGCGGCAATACCCACTTCCGCGACACCGAGCGGCGGACCCGCTATGTCGAGTCGAAGGGGTTGCTCTACGTCGGCACCGGCGTGTCCGGCGGAGAGGAAGGCGCCCGATTCGGACCGAGCATGATGCCCGGCGGCAGCGAGCAGGCCTGGCCCGAGGTCAAGCCGATTTTCCAGGCGATCGCCGCGAAGGTCGGCTCCAAGGGCGACATCCCCTGTTGCGAATGGGTGGGACCGCGGGGGGCCGGCCACTACGTGAAGATGGTCCACAACGGGATCGAGTATGGCGACATGCAGTTGATCTGCGAGGCCTACTGGATGCTCAAGCTGGCGCTGGGCCTGTCGAACGACGAGCTTTACGAGGTCTTTGCCGAGTGGAACCGCGGCGAGTTGGACAGCTACCTCGTCGAGATCACCCGCGACATCTTCAGCGTCAAGGACCCGGAGACCGGCCAGTACCTGGTCGACTTGATTCTCGACACGGCGGGGGCCAAGGGGACCGGCAAGTGGATGAGCCAGTTGGCCCTGGACCTGGGCGTGCCGAGCACGCTGGTGACGATGGCGGTTTACGCGCGCAGCATCTCGGCGATGAAGGAGGCTCGCGTGCGGGCCAGCGGCAAGCTGGCCGGCCCCTCGGGCGCCTACGGCGGAGACCGGGCGGAATTCATCGAACAGGTCCGCCAGGCCCTGTACGCTTCCAAGATTTGCAGCTACGCGCAGGGCTACGTGCAGATGCAGGCCGCGGCCAAGGAATACGAATGGCCGCTCCAGTTCGGCTCAATCGCCATGCTCTGGCGCGGCGGGTGCATCATCCGCGCCGTGTTCCTCGAGCGGATCAAGGAGGCCTTCGACGCCGATCCGAAGCTGGAGAACCTGCTCCTGGCGCCGTATTTCAATAAGGCCGTCGCCGAGGCCCAGGGCGCCTGGCGGAACGTCGTCAAGACGGCAATCGATCTGGGCATTCCGGCGCCGGCCTTCGCCACGGCCTTGGCTTACTACGACAGCTACCGGTCCGAGCGGTTGCCGGCCAATCTGCTCCAGGCGCAGCGCGACTATTTCGGCGCCCACACCTACCGCCGCGTGGACAAGCCGGGCGAGGGGCCGTTCCACACCGATTGGATTCGCGAACGAAAGCAGCCCGAGTAACCAGGGATCATGCACCACGACCTGGTTCCCAAGCTCCGGCTTGGGAACCGAAGTGAGATGAACAGGATGAACTGGGTGGGTTCCCAAGCTGGAGCTTGGGAACCAGGGAGCGGGAACCAGGCGAAAGACACTGTGGTAAGGAGAACGATCATGGCAGTTGCTGATTTTTTGACCAGGTTGTTCGGGCTTGAGGGGCAAACGGCCGTTGTGATCGGCGGGGCCGGCGAACTGGGCTTCGCGCTCTGTTCTGGGCTGTCGCAGGCCGGCGCGCACGTGGTCATTGCCGACGTGAATCTCCAGGCCTGCCAGAATCGCGTCAGCCAGATCGAAGAGGCTGGCGGCCGCGCCTCGCCGGCCCAGGTCGATATCACGTCGCGGGCCTCGATCGAGGGCCTGCTGGCCGAGGCCCTCAAGGTTAGCGGACGGGTCGAGATGCTCGTCAACTGCGCGGGCATCAATGCCGGGTCCCCCTTCCTGGAAGTCGATCCGGGCTTCTGGGACAAGGTATTCGCCGTCAACCTCAAGGGCATGATGGAAGCCTGCCAGGTCTTTATCGCGCATATGAAAGAGGCCGGCGGAGGCTCGATCCTGAATATCGGCAGCGTCAACTCCCACCTCCCGCTCTCGCGCGTGTTTGCTTACGCGGCGTCGAAGGCGGGGGTGGTCAACCTGACCAAGAACATCGCCCAGGAGTTCGCGGCCAGCGGCATCCGCTGCAACGCGATCTGCCCCGGATTCTTCCCGGCCGAGCAGAACCGCAAGCTGCTCGACGCCCAGCGCGTGGAGAACATCATGCGGGGCACTCCGATGCACCGTTACGGCGAGCCCCACGAGCTGGTCGGCGCGGCGCTTCTCCTCCTCTCGTCCCGGGCCGGCAGCTATATCACGGGGGCCGACTACTACGTCGACGGCGGGTTCACCTGTTCCTGGTTCTAGCCGCCGTGTAGAATTCCCGGCGGTTTCGGCGTTGTCCTCCCCGATGACCCTGCGCGCCTGCCGGCAAGCCGGCGGCTATCGGCCATGGAAAACACGATCGTGATCTTCGGCGCTTCGGGCGACCTGACCAGCAGGAAGCTCATCCCCGCGCTTTACGAGCTCAAGCGCAAGGGCCGGCTGCCCGACGGCACCCGCATTATCGGTACCTCGCGAACCGAGTTTTCCCACGCCGAGTGGCGCGAGAGGCTCGCCCAGTCGACGGCCGAGTTCGTCGGCCAGCGGTTCGACCGGAAGGTGTGGGACGAACTGGCCCCGTCGGTCTTCTACCAGCCGGGCGACATGGAATCGCCGGAATTGTTCCCCAAGCTTGGCGATTTTCTGGCGGAACTTGAAGCAGGCCGCGCGACCACCCGGCTCTATTACCTGTCGACTGCCCCCCGCTTCTACGAACCTGCCGCCCGAGGGCTCGGCGCGGCCGGCATGGCCTCGGAAACCGACGCGCCGCGGCGGATTGTCATCGAGAAGCCGTTCGGGACCGACCTGGCTTCCGCCCGGGCGCTCAACAAGGTGGTCCACGAGACCTTCGCGGAGCACCAGATTTACCGGATCGACCATTACCTGGGCAAGGAGACGGTGTCGAACATCTTGGCGCTGCGGTTCGCCAACACGATCTTTGAACCGGTCTGGAATCGCAACTACATCGACCACGTGCAGATTACCGCCGCCGAGTCGGTAACGATCGGACACCGGGCGGGTTTCTACGAATCGGCCGGCGTGCTCCGCGACATGTTCCAGAACCACCTGCTACAGCTTTTCACGCTGACGGCGATGGAGGCCCCGGCGCGGCTGGATGCCGACGCGATTCGAGACGAGAAGGTCAAGGTTCTCCGCGCGGTCCGCCCGTTGCGCACGGAGGATATCGCCCGCGACACGATCCGCGGCCAATACCGCAAGTATCGCGACGAACCGAATGTGGACCCGAGAAGCCAGACCGCGACGTTCGGCGCGGTGAAGCTGAGCGTTGACAACTGGCGCTGGCAGGGCGTGCCGTTCTATCTGCGGTCCCTGAAAGCGTCCTCGTGCCGCACGACGCAGATCGTGATCCAGTTTCGCCACCCGCCCCACATGATGTTCGAGTCGGGCTCAAAGCCGTTTGACGCCAATCGGCTTGTGCTCCAGATTCAGCCGGCCGAGGGCATCCAGATTCACTTCATGACGAAGGTTCCCGACTCCGGCATGAAGCTGCGGATGACCGACCTGGATTTCAGCTTCCGCTCCCAGTATGCCGACGGGATGCCGGAGGCCTACCAGCGGCTGCTCTTGGATGTGATCAATGGCGACGCCAGCTTGTTCGCCCGGAGCGACGAAGTCGAGCTGGCCTGGGGCATCATCGATCCGATCCAGCGCGTCTGGGAGTCTTCCTCGGCGCCTCCCCTGGCATTTTACGCCGAAGGCGACTGGGGGCCGGCGGCTTCGAGCCAGTGGATGGCCGGCCAGGGCCGCGCGTGGTTCGACCTTTGCCCCGTGTTGCATTAAGTCACTTCATCTCTGGCCGTCTTCATGCTCCGCATTGGTCCGATCGAGTTGGAAGGGCCCGCCGTGCTGGCCGCGCTGAGCGGCTACAGCGACTGGCCGATGCGGCGGATTTCTCGGCGAATGGGCGCCGCCTACACGATCTGCGAGGTCCTGCTCGATAAGTTCGTCCTCGACGTCAGCAAGGGGCGCAAGGCGCGGCGGTATCTCCGCGTCGATGACGACGACCGGCCCGCCGGCGCGCAACTGATGGGGAGCGATCCGGCGCAGTTCGCCTCGGCCGCGGCCCGGCTCGCCGAGTTCGGCTTCGACGCAATCGACATCAATTTCGGCTGCCCGGTGAAAAAAGTCCTCGGCCGCTGCCGCGGCGGCTACCTTCTCGGCCAGCCGGCCGCCGCCCTGGAAATCGTCGCCCGAGTCCGCCAGGCCCTGCCGCCGCCGGTCCCGGTGACCGTCAAGATGCGCCGGGCGATGGACGACTCTCCGCGGAGCCGCGACCAGTTTTTCGAGATCTTCGACGGCGTTTTCGCCCTCGGGGTTGCCGCGGTCACGGTCCACGGGCGGACCGTCCGCCAGGGCTACGAGGGGAGCGCGTCGTGGGACTTCCTCCGCGAAGTGAAGCAGCACGCCCCGGGATACACGGTGCTCGGGAGCGGCGACCTCCTCTCGGCCCCGGCGTGCCTGGAGATGATCGCCCGGACCGGCGTCGACGGCGTTGCCGTCGCCCGCGGCGCGATCGGCAACCCGTGGATTTTCGACCAGGTTCGCCAGCTTCTCGCCGGGCGTCCGCTTCCGCCGCCGCCGAGCCTCTCGGAGCAGCGCGCGGTGATTGGGGAGCACTACCGGTTGGCCGAGGAGGTCTATGGCCCGGAGCAATCCTGCCAGAGGATGCGGAAGTTTGGGATCAAGTACTCGCGCTTGCACCCCCGGGCGGTCGAGGTCCGCGACGCCTTCGTCCGTGTTCGGACGCCGGAAGACTGGAAAGCGGTTCTGGACACGTATTACCAGGCCGACATCGACGGGCCGTGATCGTTCGGACCGCGGGAAGAGTCAATCGCCCTCGAAGAGCAGGCCCATCAGGTTGCGCGTGCCGAGCGCCGTGGGGTGGGCGAGCACCTCGCCCGCCGCAAAGCCTGCCGCGGCCCCCTGTTGCCGAGCGTAGACGCGAATCCGCTCGAGCACGTGGGCCCGTTCGGGCGGGAACTGCGTGGCATAGGCGGCGACGGCTTCGAGCTTCGTCTCCAAGGTGGAGGAGATGTCGTGGACGATCGCCGTCGGGGTCTCGGGCGCCAGCGAGCGAAACGCCAGGAAGTAGTACATCTGGGCCGGGACCGCGTGCGGCTCAAGCTGGCCGAAATGCTCGGGCCACTTGGTCAGCCGGGAATAGAAAATCGCCGCCTCGGTGATCAGCATCGCCTGGTAGTGGTCGGGCGAGGCCAGCGGAGTCCGGTCGCCGAGGCCGAGGACCAGCCGGGGCCGGTATCTGCGGAGCTGTTTTGCCAAGGCCAGGCGCGCGTCGAAATCGTCGAAGAGGCGGCGGTTGGGCAGCGGCAAGGTCACCCGCACGCGGACTCCAAGGATCTCGGCGGCGTTGCGCGACTCGGCCAGGCGGGCCTCCGGACCGGGCGAGCCGGGGGTCGGCTCGCCATCGGTCAGATCGACGATGCCCACGCGGTACCCTTGCGCGGCCAGCCGCGCCAGCGTGCCCCCGCAGCCAATCTCCACGTCGTCGGGATGGGCGCCAACGGCGATCACGTCGAGCGTCTCGTCTTCCATGGCATCAACCCGCCTTGACCGCCGACACGACGAACGTCGGGTTGATCGCCTCGAAGCGGATCCGCTCCAGTTGGTGCGTCCCGCGCGCGAAGTTCATCATCCAGACTTTCACATCCGGGCAGTGCTTCCGCAGCAGGGCCTGCACGTCGCTGAGATTGTCGATGCTTCCCATCGTGGCCACGAGCCGCCCCCCCACCTTGAGCCGCGCGAACGCCAGCTCGACCAGCCGGCTGAGCTGGCGGCCGCTGCCGCCCACGAAGATGCAGTCCGGGTCAGGCAGATCGCGCCAGGCGTCCGGAGCGCGGCCGAGGACGGCCGTGAGGTTCTTCGTGCCGAACCGCTCCGCGTTCCGCTTGATCAGCTCGTAGTCTTCCGGGTCCATTTCGATGGCGAATACGCGGCCGCCGTTGGCAATCTGGGCGGCTTCAATTCCGACCGAACCGCTTCCGGCGCCCACGTCCCAGACGACGCTTGCCGGCCCCAAGTCCAGCTCGGCCAGGGCCATCGCCCGGATTTCGCACGGCGTGAGCAGGCCCCGCTTGGGCCTCGACTGGAGAAACGCCTCGTCGGGGTTGCCGAACAGGCGCCGCCCGATCAAGTCGCTCGGCCGGTCGGCGGCCGTTGGTTTGCGGACCAGAATCATCACGTTCAGCGGCGCGAAGTCCTGCTCGGCCAGTTCGCTCAGCTCGCCCTGCGTGACGCGTTCGTCCGGCGAGCCCAAGTTTTCGCAGACGTAGGCGGTGAAGGAGTCGAGACCGTTGTCGATCAGCGTGCGGGCCACCATGCGGGGAGGGGACTGGTCGCTCGTGAACAGGCCGACCTTCTCGGCGCCGCGAATCTGGCCGAGCACGGCTTCCACGCTGTGGTCCGCCAGGTTCGTCAGAAACGCTTCTTCCCAGCTCTCCTTGACGCGCGCGAATGCCAACTGCATGCTGCTGACGTGGGGCAGGACCTCGAACCGGTCCTTGCCGAGCTTGTCGCACAGGTAGCGCGCGACTCCGTAAAACAGCGGGTCGCCAACGGCCAGTACGACCGTTCTCTTGTCGCCGCTTGCGGCCAGGCGCGCCGCCACTTCGGCGAGATTCGTTCCCACGGCCATTCGCTCAGCCGTTGCCTCGGGCACGAGCGAGAGGCATTGGCTCTCTCCGACCAACAGTTCCGCGTTGAGAATCAACCGGCGAGCCGCGTCCGTCACGCCATCCAGGCCGCCTTCACCGATGCCGATGATGTGGATCTTGCCAGTAGTCGCCAAAGCTGAACCTCGAATTCTGGGCTCAATTGCGGGTTGCCGCGCCGCCATGGGAGAGGCAAACGTCCGGGTCCCTTCGACAATCCTTGGATTGTAGGCTCTCGCACGCCGGCATGGCAACCCGGTTGCCCCGCCGGCCGAGCCGCTCGTGCGGCTTGCGGCGTCGCGCCCGCGGAATTACAACTTTGGCTGAAAATGACAATTCCGCGTAAAGCGCATAATCCAAGGATGCGGCGGGATGCCCCGAGTCTTGATCGCCCCTGTTTACCTCCAGACGCCCGAGGGCCGCCACGTGGATATCCTGAGGGGGGCCGGTTTCGACGTACGTTTTCCCAGCCCCGGCGCCAACTTAAGCGATCCTCAAGTTCTCTTGAACGAGCTCTCGGGCGTCGATGCCACCTTGGCGAGCATCGAGCCCTACCCCCGAGCGGTGCTCGAGCGGTCAACGCTTCGGGTGATTGCCCGCAACGGCGTCGGCTACGACGCGATCGACGTGGCCGCGGCCACCGCCCGTGGCATCCTCGTGACCAATACGCCGGGGGCCAACAAGGAGGCCGCGGCCGAGCACGCCATCGCCTTGATGCTGGCGGTCGCGCACGGTTTTCCCAAGCGGGACCGCCTTGTTCGCTCCGGCCGCTGGGAGCGGAATCCGATGCGCCGCCTCGCGGGCCAGACGCTCGGACTGGTGGGGCTGGGGGCAATCGGCCGCGAGGTCGCCCTGCGCGCCCTGGCCCTGGGCATGTGCGTCGTCGCCAGCGATCCGGCGCCCCCCGAGGAATTCCTCCGGCGGCACGCCGTGGAGCTGGTCTCCTTCGAGGAACTGCTCGGTCGGGCGGACGTGGTCAGCCTGCACCTGCCTTGCAATGCCCAGACGAGCGGTTTTTTCGGCGCGGCCGTTTTCGCCAAAATGAAGGCCGGCGCCATCTTCATCAATACCGCACGGGGGGCGCTGGTTGACGAGGATGCACTGGTGGCGGCACTCCGGTCGGGAAGACTTGCCGGCGCGGGGCTCGATGTCTTTCAGCAGGAACCGCTTCCGGCAAACCACCCCTTGCTGGAGATCGACACGGCCTTGCTCTGCCCGCACATGGCCGGGCTTGATGAGCAATCGCTCGAGGCGATGGCGCGGCTGGCGGCCGAGAGCATTGTCGAGTCGTACCGGGGACGGCCGCCGGAGGAGCGCGTCGTGAACCGAGAAATCGCCGGCTCCTGGAAGTGGTAGAGGCCCGTCCTGTGTCGCGCCGCGCTGCCGGCCGCGGCGATCACAGGGCGCGATACGCGCGCAACTCTTCCAGAACCGCCGTTATGTCGCGGGGTATCGGCGCGGTGATCTCAATGATCTCGCCCGTTTCAGGATGGGTGAACTTGAGCCGCCGCGCGTGCAGCGCCTGGCGCTCGAGCAGCACCTCGGGATCGTCGCCGCGACGGATCTCGCCGCGGGTGATCAGCGCGCGGCCGCCGTATTGGCGATCGCAAAGGATCGGGCAGCCGGCGTGGTGCAAGTGGACGCGAATCTGGTGGGTCCGCCCCGTCTTGGGCAGCACCTTGATCGCGGCGAAGCCTTGGAACCGCTCAACGACCTCGTAGAAGGTCTCCGCCGGCTTGCTTTCCCCGCCGCTGCGAATCGCCATTTTCTCCCGCTGGATCGGGTGGATTCCGATTGGCCGATCGATCAGGTCGCGATCGTGCTCGGGCGCGCCGGCGACGAGGGCGAAATACTCCTTTTCCACCGTGCGATCGTGAAACAGCGAGGCCAGCTTTCCGTGCGCCAGGTCGTGCTTGGCCACGAGGATCACGCCGCTTGTGTCGCGGTCGAGGCGGTGGACGATCCCGGGCCTGGTCGGCCCGCCCGCGGAACTCAACTTGCCGGCAAACCGGTGCTGTAGCGCGGAGGCCAGCGTGCCGGTCCAGTTGCCGCGCGCCGGATGCACCACCATGCCCGGCGGCTTGTTGACGACGGCCAGCCAGTCGTCTTCATAGAGGACGTCGAGCGGGATATCCTCGGGCGAGGGGGCCTCGCGGGGGATCTCGGGCAGAATCGCCCGGACCCGCTGGCCGGGTTTGAGGCGGTAGCTCGGCTTGCCCCCTTGCGCGTCGACGGAGACACCGCCGGAGGTGATCACGCGGCGGAGATGGACGCGGCTGTAGTCGGGGAAATGGTGGACCAGGAAGACGTCGAGCCGCCAGCCGGACTCGGCCGGCTCGACCGTTAGTTCGACCGGCTCCTGAGACAGACGTTTTTGCATTGCAGGGCGGCCCTGGTCGCCGCTACTTCTCGCCCGGCGTTTCCTTGGGCGCCTCGCCAGCCGGTTTGGCGGCCGGTTCAGCGGACTTGGCCTCGGCGGCCGGCTTGGCGGCCGGTTCGGCGGGCTTGGCCTCGGCGACCGGTTCAGCGGGCTTGGCCTCGGCGGCCGGCTTGGCAGAGGGTTCAGCGGGCTTGGCCTCGGCGGCCGGTTCGGCGGGAGCTGCGGGCGTCTCTGCCTGCTTGGCCCCCTCGATTTTCTTACCGAGCCCCTCCTTGATGTCGCCAAAAAAGTCCTTTGGCTGTTCGCCTTCCTTCAGGCTCGCATCGTCGAAAGGCACGTTGATCTTGTCCATCCCCTCTGGCGACGTAAAGGCGGGCTTGGGCTCCCACGCCGCGAACGCATCGTAGAACTTTTTCGTCCCGAGCTGCTTCAGTGCGGCAGCTCGCCTGGCGGCCTCGGCGGCATACGCACCGTCGGGCCACTCCTTGGCGACGTTTTCGTAGTGCTCCGTGGCCAGGTCCAAGTCGCCCTGCGACTGCCGCGCCCCGGCCATTGCTTCATAGGTTCGCGCCAGGCCGTAGGTTGCCCGCTCGCGGACCACCGGCGCCCGCGAATTGGCCAACACGAGCTTGTACTTGTCCAACGCGCGCTGGAGCTCATCGGCGGCCGTTGCCTTGGTGGTGAACAATTCCTCGCAGCCCGCCTGGAGATGGAGATCACCGGCCAGCACCGCCGCCCAATCGGCGGCGGTCGTTTTGGGATATTGCTCAACCGTTCGTTCCAGTTCGCTTGTATTACCGGCGCCCATGGCCAAAAAGACGGCGTCCCAAGCATTGGCTTCCTTGCTGGCCGAGCTGCCCGATACCCAGGTGTAACCCAAGAAAGCCAACATCGCGACGATCGCCCCCATCAGGACCACATTCAAATAGGGTTTGATCGTTTCCCACGACCGGATCAGCCAATCGGCCAGGGCATTGCGATGGAGTTCGTGGCGCCGTTCGCTTCTCATTTCTCACGCACCTATCGTAGATTTGCCCGCCGAACCAGGCAGTTCCATGCTTTAGCCGGGATCGTCAGCCACCCACGAAGGGCAAAGCCGGATCACCGGACATTGGAGTATAGAGCCCCCTGCCGAGAGCCGTCAAGGTCGCTGGGAGCCCCCCCGCCCGCCGGGTGCACGTCAGCTTTTGCGCGCGTTGGTTGGGTTTGAAAAAGGTCAATCGGAGAATCTGCGAACCTTCGTGCCAGCCGTCAACCTTCCGCTCCATCCGGCCAGCACGTTTTTGGTCAGGCGGCACCGCTGCCCTGCTCTTTTGTCCCCGAAGGGGCCCGCGCCGGGCCGTAGGGTGGTGCAGAGCGGACCAACCTTGGTCGGTTGGCGGGGCCTCGCCGGTTTACGCGGACCGAACACGTTTCATGGCCGGAACGCGAGCGCCGCCCCACCGAGCGCCATCGTCAGGAAGATCAGAGCGAACAGCAGCACGCCGGGCAAGAAGCGATTCAAGGAGTGGATCTCCGCGGTTGGCAAGATGCAGTAGCAGCCACTTCCACGGTCAAATGCACCAGTCCGTGGCGGCCCAACAGTCGCTCTCGATACTCGCTGACCGGCCGCGGCTCGGCCGCGACAACCGTGATCGCCGCGCTGTAGATTCCCGGGCCGATCTGCCAGACGTGGAGGTCGGCGACAGTCGTGCCCTCCTCCCTTCCGATCCGGCTGCGGATGAAATCCTGCAAGTCGGCCGGCCCCTGATGGTCGAGCAGCACGCGGCTTGTCGCCAAGAGCAGCCCGACCGACCACCGGGCAACCATCGCCGCACCAACGATCCCCATCACCGGGTCAAGCCAGAACAGCCCAAAATACTTGCCGGAAACAAGCGCAACGATCGCCAGCACCGAGGTCAGGGCATCGGCCAGCACGTGAAGATAGGCCGCGCGGAGATTGTGGTCGTGCTTGCGAGCGTGTCCCGGAGCATCGTGGTCATGCTCGTGGTCATGTTCCTGCTCGGGAAAATCGTCTTCATGGCCGTGGCCGAGGATTGCGACCGAAAGCCCGTTGACTGCCAGTCCGACAATCGCCACGATGATCGCTTGGTTAAACGCGATGGCGACCGGCGAGATCAGGCGATCCGTGCTCTCCCACGCCATGGCCAGGGCGAACACCGCCAGCAGAATCGCGCCAGTGAACCCGGCCAGCGAATTAACCTTTCCGGTGCCGAACGAAAAGCGTGTGTCGCCGGCGTGGCGGCGGGCGTAGACATAGGCAAACATCGAAATGCCCAAGGCCGCCGCGTGGGAGGCCATGTGCAACCCGTCGGCCAGCAGGGCCATGGAGCCATAGGCCATGCCCGAGGCGATCTCCAAGACCATCGTCGCCGCCGTGAGGATCACGACGATCAGCGTCCGCGCCTCGCCGGGCCGGCGCCGCTCCTGGCCGAACGTGTGATCGCACCGCCCGGATTTCGTTGAGCCGGCTGCCAGCAGCCCGATGTTTCCGCCCGGTTCCGCGCGCGG
The DNA here is from genome assembly GCA_023621895.1 of Planctomycetota bacterium. Taxonomy (GTDB): domain Bacteria; phylum Planctomycetota; class Planctomycetia; order Pirellulales; family Thermoguttaceae; genus JAAYCB01. The sequence goes on along the minus strand of JAMOAF010000145.1, from coordinate 2,249 downwards.
GAGGCTTTCGGTGTGTTCGAAGGCCTGCGTCCTACCGACTTCGTGATGCACGGACCGTTCCTTAAGACCGATGGATCGTGAATTGTGCGAGGTCGTATATTCCCAGCGACTTCTCGATCGACGCGATGCGGTCCACCATCTTCCCGAAGCCGTCGTCCCCAAAAAGCTGGTGTTCCTTCTTCTCAAACTCCTCGCCCAGGCTGGCGTACTCGTTGGCGCTGACGAGGCCGCGGAATGCCGGGAACAGGACCGTATCTTCGCGGGCGGCGTGCGGGTTGTACATGCGGATGAACAACCGCAGCGTATTGGCCAGCGTCTTCCGGTCATCGTCGCTCTTGAGACCCGCGGTAGAGAGCCGCAGCACCGTGTCGGTCAGCCGTCGCCCGGCCTGGTGCTGCTCGAGGAGGACATCCACCAGGTCCACCAACTTGTTCGCCTTCTTGAAACGGGGGAACAGATAATTCTCCTCCAGCTTCGCGTGGTAGTCTTCCACGAACGAGCGGACGATCGCGGCGGCGTCGGCAAGGGCCTCTGGCGGCAGGTCTTGATTGGATCGCAGCCGACGCAGGCCTTCTCCGTAGATCAAGAGAATCCGCTCCAGTGCGCCGTGCTCGCGCATCAGGTCTTCGACCGGTGAGACTTCTTCTTCGTGTTCGCGTTCGGCTCCATCGCCTTTCTCTTCCCTGTCCGCGGAGCCTCCACCGGACTCTTTGGCCAGTCCGCCCGACAGGCCGGCCAGTCCCGCGATGCCGAGAGTTGCCCCGGCGACAACAAGCTTTCTGCGTGAGACCTCCACGAGACACCTCCTTCGCCGATTCGCTATGTGTGCTATTTCTGGCTTGGTTCCCGAGGGAATCGTATCGGGCAGCCGGGGCAGGACAAGCATCTCCATCCAAACACCGCGGAGAAAAACGGGAAATGCCGGCAACTCGGTCTGGAATACATACGGGACTCTGCCCGGCGGGCGGCGGCTTTGACTTCTACCCGGAGGCGTGGCCCGGACGTTGGCAGCTACGGCGGTCGCCAGGGCAGAATGGGGGCCGGCAGGCGGCGGTCGTTCTTTTCCCTCCTCGTCAACCGGCTTTGACGAACCGGCCCATCAGCACCTCGTCGACGTACTCTCCCGGTGCGAGCTTGATTTCCTTCGCCCGCCGGCCTTCCTCGACAAATCCGAGCCGCCGGTAAAGCTCGATGGCGCTGGCATTGGTTGAGAATACGGCAAGGTCCACCTTCTCGATGAGCGGGTTTTTCTCCGCCCACTCCAGCAGGGTCTCCAGCATCGCCGTGCCGATGCCCTTGCCTCGCCAATCCCGGCGGACCGAGACGCCAAACGTCCCGCTGTGCGCCGTGCGTTGGAAAGGGCCGTTCTCAAAGCTCAGCGAGCCAACGATCTCGCCCGCCGCCTCGGCGGCCAAGGCCAACTTGCCCGGATGGTCGAGGTGGTCTTCAATCCACTTGCGTTCCAGCTCTTCGGTCGCGGGAAACTCGGCCGGCTGGATTATGAAAAACCCCACCTCCTCGGCGATGGACCGGATATAGGTCAGCAGGTTGGCCGCATCGTCCGGCCGCGCGGAGCGGACGACAAAGGGTTCGCCGGCTGCGGTCGTCAACGTTCTTGATTCGATGCTGCCCATGGCCTCACGCGCGTCCCAATCGCAAACGCACCAGCAGGGCGTGCAGCGCCTCGCCGCCCCGCGGGCTCTCCGGCAGGGAGCTTGCCTCCAGCGCGATTTGCAGTTCTCCGCGCAACCGTTCGCATTCTTTCCGGTGGAACTCAACGTCGACCCGGGTGAGCCGCTCCTTCTCTGAACCTTCCCGCTTGCAGTCGATCAATTCGGCGAGGTACGTGAGCTTTGCCCCCTCGTTGAGCCGCACCAGGTTCGCCTCTATCAGGCCAGTCCGCATTAAGTGAATCCCGGTCAAGAGCACCCGGTAGACGTACAGCAAGGGTTTGACCCTCGGCGGACTTTCCTTCTCAAACAGCCTCCACTGGGTCTCGGCGAAACCCAAGTAGTGGTGCGCGTGGTGCCGGGTCAGGCAGTCGGCCGCAATTGCCTTCAACTCCTCGTGCTCCGGTGTCGTGTGCAGCACGAGCGGCGAAAGCACCTGCTCCAGCACATAGCCGTTCTTCTTGAGCATGAGGCCGAAGAATTTCTTCGCGTCGTGCGTCACCAGATCGATCTCCAAACCATCGTGGACGCCCGACTTCTGGATCGTCTCCGGGCCGATTTTCAAACCGACGACCTGCG
>JAMOAF010000434.1 GCA_023621895.1 Planctomycetota bacterium | reverse complement strand
CCCAAGCCGGAGCTTGGGAACGAGACAGGAATGAAAGACTGAACCCTGAACCCCGAACCCTGAACCCTCCCCATCATCCCCCCTCCTTGCCGGCCATCGTTTCGAACTGGTCGAGCTGGTTCCAGCAGCTCTCGAAGCGCTCTCGGCCAATCGACTGGCCGCCGAAGAAGACGTCTTCGAAAGCGACGGCCGTCTGGGCCAGCAAATGCGGGAGAAGGCCCCGCGGGCCCACCTCGCGGAGATACTGGCGGTTGGTCTTGCCGCGGGCCAGGTGGATCCGCTCGTTGCGGTCGAGGAAAACGAGTTGATGGCTGAACAGGTAGACGATCGCCTCGTCGTAGTTGCCGGCCAGGTAGTGCCGCCGCGATTCTTCCCGGAGCCCGGTGCGGCGGCGGCCGGCCGCCTCGGGCAGCGCCTCGTAGCGGCGCCGTTCTTCTTCCGGCGATTCACCCTCCGGTTCGACCAGCGCCGGCACTGCCGGGCTGCGCCGCCGGTACGCCCGAAAAAGAAACCATCCGAGCAGGGCAAGCACGAGGGCAATCAGCACCCAGGCGGCCGTGTGCAGCCAGTCCCACGAGCCTCCCACCGGGCCAACGCGGAAGTTGAGCCAGTCCAGCAGCCAACTCCAGTCCCAAGGCTCGGCCAACTCGATCGGTTGCAGGCCGTCGCCTGCCTTGTCATACCATGGATAGCGGCCCCATTGCGAAAGTGCCTCCCGCCCGGCGGCCACCGAGCCGTCCGTCTCGGCCATCGCGGCAGCGGTGGCGGCCGGGGCGGCCAGCGTGAGCAGGGCGGCGGCATGGAGGGGCAGGAGGGAACTCATACGACTTGTCTCGCCATCCGGGCGCGTTCCGCGCGAACCTGTAGTTCCACGTCCCAGCCTTCGCGGCGAATCCGCAGGTTGAGATAGCTGAGAAACCGCAAGACGGCGGTATAGCCCACGATCGTCCAAAGCAGGAGGTGATAATAGGTCGTGTACATTGGCCGATCCAACGCGGCCCCCGTCAGCAGATCCCAGTCGCCCAACAGCAGAATCCGCAGGGCCGCCAGTGAGAACCAGGTTGTTCCGAACAACACCAGCCCGAGACAGAAGTGAATAAATCCTTGAACGACCAGGTCGCTCGACTCGCCGCGGTGCAGTTCCCGGCTGCGCGACCAGGTGGTCGTTCCCCGTTTGTTTCGCAAGGGATTCCGCTCGAGCAGGATGACTTCGTTCAGAAAGGGATGGAAGATGGAAATCGGCCGGAGCAGAACCTGGTAAACGATCAATTGCGGCAGCGAGCGGAAGAAGTCGCGAGCGATGGATCGGGCGTTGGGCTTTTCGAGAAAAACGGCCTGTCCGAGGAACAGCGTGATCAGCGCCGTCACCAGGGGCATCTCCAGGAAGACAAGGACGGCCGTTAAAAACATGTAGCTGAAGGGAATTTCCCAGACGAAATCGTACACGCGGAGATCGGCCAGGAGCCACCGGTTCAGGAAGAACATCGGCGCGGCCCCCGCCGCAAGCCATGCCAGGAGCGGACCGGCGAAGACGCGAATCACCTTCAGCGCCAGGTCGATCACGTCGGTCTTGGTGCGGTAGCGGATGGCGATTCGGGCTCGATCGAGCTGCACGGTCATTCTCCTCGCGGCATTCCGAGGCCGACGAAGTAGAGCATCAGCAGGCCGGCCGAAAGCACGGCCACGCCGGCCTTGACGCCGTAGGGCAGCGGCGATGGGGAGATGAAGGCCTCGATCAGGGCTGCAAGGACGAAGAGAATCACCGCGGCGCAAGCCACCGGCGTCGCCTCGCCCGAGGCCCGCTCGAGCGCGGCGATCCGCCGCAGCCCGCCCGTGTCGATCAGGGCGAAGCCCATCCGCATGCCGGCGGCCGCCGATAAGACGATCGCCGTCAATTCGAACGGGCCGTGGGCCGTGACGAACTCCGAGAAGTTCCCCCACTGCCCCACGGTTGACATGTGGCCGAACACCGCGCCGAGCTGAGTTGCATTATAGAAGGTCACGAGCACTCCGCCCACGCCGAAGACGAGTCCGAAGGCGAAACACCGCAAGCCGATGCCCGCGTTGTTGAACACGTAGAAACCGAGCATCAGGCCTCGCCCGGCCGGATCGAGCTCGCGGACCGGCGTGGCATACATTTCCTCCATCTGCTGGATCATTTCCTTGCCGAGCAATTGCTCGGTGAAACCCGGTTGCCTCGCCGCCAGCAGCGCCGCAACCAGGAACGCGCCCCAGAAAATGCAGAAGGCCAGACGGAGGCAGTTGTCGCCAAACAGCCGCTGCGGCACGTCGACCAGGAGCGACCGCGCCCAGGCGGAGATCGCGAACTGGCGGCTGCGGTAGAGCTGGTTGTGGGCGCGGCCCACGAGCCGGTGCAGGTAGCGGACCGTCTCGGGCGGAAGCTGGTAGGCCTCGGCCAGGGCCAGATCGGCGCACAGCGACCGGTAAAGCGCCGCGAACCGCGTCACGCCGGCCGGATCGCGCCGCAGGCCCCGCCACGTCTCGAGCCGGGCGCAGAGCGACTCCAACTCGCCCCAGTTCTTCTGCCGTGACTGTAACAGGTCGGAAACCTTCATTGGCGTCTCAACCGGCGGCTGGGGTCTGGCTGACAAACGGGCTGGCGCCGGCCGCGCGACCGGCCGGCTCGGCAACCAGCGCTCCGGACGGCAGAAACGGGCTGCCGCCGGACTGCCAGCCAGCGGGATCGTCGGCCACGAACGTCCTCTGATACGCCGCACAGAGCAGGTGGTCCGAATTCGTCTGCGCCGGCAGGCCGAAGCGGCGGATGAGCGGGTCGGCCAGGTGCCGGGCGATCTCGATCCGACGAGGAACAGGAAAATACAGGCGCCGCTCCGCGTAAGCCGCCAGCGTCCGCGCCAGCGACGGGGTGGCCTGAAAGGTTGCCGGAATCTCTCGGGCTAATCGCAGCACGCCGGGCTCGTCGATCTGGAGAATCCCCCGGAAACGCTCCCGCTCATC
>JAMOAF010000749.1 GCA_023621895.1 Planctomycetota bacterium | reverse complement strand
TCGTCGACGGCGACATGCGCTCGCCCGACGTCCACCGGGTGCTGCAAATCCCCTCCAGCCCCGGGCTGGCCGACGTGCTTGCCGGCGAGTCGACCTTCGAGGACGCCGCCGCCAGCGGCTGGCGGGAAAACGTCGACGTGCTGCCCGCCGGGCGCCTGCGAGGAGTCCCGCACATGCTCGTCGGCGGCAATACGCTCCAAGACGTGCTCGCCCGGGCCCGCGCGAGCTACCGCTTCGTCGTCATCGACACGCCGCCGATCCTCGCCGCCAGCGAGGCCCTCGTGTTCGCAAAAGCGGCCGATGCCGCCCTGCTCGTCACGATGCGCGACGTCAGCCGCATCGCCCAGGTGCAGCAGGCCTACCAGCGGCTGGTCGCCTCCGGCGCCAACGCAATCGGGGCCGTGCTCAACGGCGTCCCCACCCGCCGCTATGCCTACCGCTACGGCCACTACGGATATTCCTCGTCCCGCGCCAATTCCTGACGCCGGCCCGCCGGCAATCGTCCCTCTTCCGGTTTCCATGGCACGCCGCGCTCGACGATATGAAGACTCGCTGGCCGCAAGAAACGGAACCCTCCCCCTCCGGCTCGCGCCGCTCGACCTCGGAGTCCTGTGAATGAATCCTCGACCCCCACGTGACCGGAAAGCCGGCGCGGCTGGAATGGAGACCCGGCGGGTGCTGAACTGGCCCCTGCTCATCGGAACGTTCTGCGCCCTGGCCGTGATCGGGCCGCTGGCCTACGCCTGGCATTCCTACCAGGTCAAGAACATCGCCGCCGCCCTGCTCGAGCGGGCCGACGCCCTCGCCGGCGCGGGAGACTGGCGCGAGTCGGCCGGCTACCTCTTCCGCTATTTGCAGCTCGATCCGGAGAATGCCGAAGTCCGCGTCCGCCTGGCCCGGAATTTCGACCAGTCGGCCGAAACTCCTCGCGAAAAGAACCAGGCAATCGAGCACTACTACCGCGCCCTGGGCGTCGCCCCCGCGGAAGAGCAGCCGGAACTCCGCCGCCGCCTCTGCCAGTTGCTGCTCGAGACCCAACCCCCCCGGCACCTGGCCGCCGAGCAGGAGGCGACCAGGCTGCTCGATAAAGACCCCAACGACGCCGCCGCGCTCCGCGCGTTTGCCCTGGCGCGCTACCTGCGGCTGAAGTCCCTGAAGCTCGCCGACCGTTTCGAGGACGGCGACCCGCCGCTCGTGCTCCTTGAACACGCCTTGAAGGCCACGCCCGGCGACATCGAACTCTCGGTCTGCCTGGCCGGCCTCTACCGCGACCGGGAGCTGCTCTCCGACGACCAACTCGAAATCCAACTGCGGCGGGTCTTCGACCAGCGGCAGGACGACAAACGGACCACCAAGGGAAAAGTCGCCGCCGCCGAGATCGAGGCCCGTGCCGGCCGCGCCGCCGACCTCTCCGCCGCCCCGTCCGAAATTGCCGAGCTCGCCAAGCGCGCCTCCGGCCAGCCCGCCGCGCAAGCCCCGGCGGGCCTGGCCGCCCTCCTCCAGAATTTCTACGGGGGCGACGCGAAGCTCCTCGCCCTGGTGCGCGAAAGATTCTCGCAAGACGCCATCGACCAGATGGTCGCCGCCAATCCGCAAGACGCCAAGGCCTATCTGGCTCGCTTCCAGTACCGCGCGCTCAACAACCTCTCCGGCGCGGGCGAAGACCTCGACGCCGCCTTGGAGCACGACCCGAAGAATGTCACCGCCCTCCTGCTTGCCGCCCGCCGGGCAGAGCAACAACGGTCATGGAAGGACGTCCGCTCCCACTGCGAGCGGCTGATCCAGATTGACCCGAAGATCGCCGAAGCCTACACCCGCCTCGGCGCAGCCATGGTCGCCCAGCGCGAACCGCTCGACAGCGTGATCGCCCACTACCAGAAGGCCCTCGAAGCATGCGGCCAGGAGAGCATCCCCGTCAATTCCGGGTTTGCCAGGGCGCTGATCGAACTCGGGCACGTGCGGCCGGTTGCCGGCAAGATCAACACGGAAGATGTTTTGAACCGGCTCGCAGCGAGCGTCGGCCAACTCGGTCCGCGTCTGCCCCGCGCCGCCCGGACCGCCCTGGAAGTCGAGCGCGATTCCCTCTGGGCGTTTTACCGCATCGCTCGCAATGAGTTCGCCCTGGCGATTCCGCTGCTCAAGGGCGTTGTTGCCGCCCAAAAGAGCGTCGGCGGCGAGACGGCAACCAGCCCCATCGTGCAGCTCCAGCTCGGCCGCGCCTACGGCGCCCTCGGCCAGTGGGACGCGGCGGCCGCGTCCTATGAAGAGGCGGCCCAGCAGAGCCCGCAGCCCGCTCCGCTGCAAGTCGCCGCCGCGGAGGCCTGGATCAACGCCGGCCAGCCCGCCCGAGCCGCGCAGCGCTACGAGCAGGCGCTGGCCGCCATCGACGCCCCGGAATTGTGGCTCGGACTGGCCAGGGCCCGCCTGATGACACAGCTCAGCCTCCCCGCCGCCCGCCGCGACTGGAAACTCGTCGACGCCGCCGTCGCCAAGGCCGAAGGGCCGGCCGGGACCGCCGCGCTCCGCGATCCCTGGCGGCTTGCCCTGCTGAAGATCGATCTGGCCATCGCACGCGCCCAGGCCTCGCCCGAGACGGACGCAAAAGCGCTTGCCGAAAACGGGAAAAAACTCGCCGAAGAAGCCGAAAAAACCTACCCCGATTCGCCCGACCTGCTCCAGGCGGTCGCGCTGCTCTACCAGCGCCTCGGCTATCCCGCCGACGCCGATCGGGCGCTCACCGCCTTCGAGGCCAAGGCCGGCAGCCTGGCGGCCAGCCTGGCGCGGGCCCGCGTTCTGGCCCTCCGCGGCCAGTACGACGAAGCCTGCAAACTGCTCGAAGATGCAATCCATGCCTCGCCCGCCGAAGCCCGCCCGGCACTCCAGCGCGAAATCGTCCGCCTCCGCCTCGATCAAGGCGCCTCGCCGGCGGCCAAACAAGGCCTCGATGAACTCGCCGACTCGGCGATCGCGGACGTCGGCCTGATCGCCCGGTTGTGCGAACGAGCGCTGAGCGAAAAGAACTTCGCCACCGCCGAAAAATGGGAGAAACGGCTCCGCCAGCTCGAGGGCGCCGAAGGCGGCCAGTGGCGCTACTACCGCGCCGCGCGGCTCCTGGCCACCAGCCAGGGCGGCCAGTCGCCCCAATTGGCCGAGGCCGAACGGCTCCACCAGGAGCTGCTCGCGCACCGGCCGGCATGGGCCCCCACGCATGTCCTCGGAGGCATGGTTTACGAGCGGCGGCAAGCTCCCCAACAGGCCGTCGACGCCTACAAGAAGGCCGTCGAACTCGGCGTGAATCGGGTCACCATCTATGAGCGCCTGGCCTTCCTCCTCTATTCCCTCCAGCGCGACCAGGAGGCGAGCGACCTGCTGGCGCTGCTGAAAGACCGCGTGCCGGCGTCGGAGAATCTCACCGAAGTCAAAGTCGGCCTGGCGGCCAAGCGCGGCCAGCTCGACGATGCCATCCAGGCGGCCCGGGAAGGCGTCAAGAATCGGCCCAACGACCCGGTCGCCAACCTACTGCTCGGCCAGATGCTCGTTGCAAAAGGTCTGCCCGACGAGGCCGAAGCGGCGCTCAAGAACGCTGTCCGCGTGGCGCCCAACGACCTCCGCGCACTGAAGGGGCTCTTCGATTTCTACGCCAACGCGAAGAAGCGGGAGCCGGCCGAAGAAGCGCTCCGCGCGCTGGCCGCGAAGGCCGAAACCGCCGAGACGCCCGAGGCGTTCGTCCTCGCCCAAGGCTTCGAGCAGTTGGGCGATCGCCAGCAGGCCGAAAAGCTCTACCGCGAGGCCGTCCGACTGGCCCCGAAAAACGCCGCCATCCTGCGGCGGTTCTCCGCATTCCTCGTTGAAGCCGACCCGGCCGAAGCCGAACAGCTCCTCCGCCGCGCCCTGGCGATCGCGCCCGGCGACCAGGCGTCTCGCCGCACGCTCGCGGCCACGCTCGCCGCACGGGGCGGAGAACACGAATGGGAAGAGATCGCCCGGCTGCTCGAAAACCCGGCCGCCGACAACCCGGTCACCACCGTCGATCAGCGCCTCCAGGCGATCCTGCTCGCCCGCCGCGGCGGCAAGGCCAATCTCACCAAGGCCCAGGGATTGCTCGAAAAACTCGTCGCCGACGCCAAGGCGACAACCGACGGCGACCGGCTCCTGTTGGCCAAAATCTACGAACGCGACGGGAAGACCGACGAGGCCCGCGCCCAATACATTCCCCTGGTCAGCAAGCAGCGCCCCGCCGCCCTGCACCTGGCGCTGTTTATCGACTTCCTGCTCCGCTTCAATCTGCCCGCCGAAGCCGCCGACTGGCTCGGCCGGCTCGAAGACGATCCCAGCGCCGCCGGCACGATTCCAACCCTCACCCTCCGGGCGCGGGTCCTCAAAGCTCAGGGCAAACTCGACGAGAGCCGCAAACTCGTCGAGGACTACGCAACCGCGCGCTTCGACAAATTGACCGACCAGGAGCAAAAGACCCAGCTCGCCCTGGCCGTCGGCCGCGTCTATTCGAC
>JAMOAF010000111.1 GCA_023621895.1 Planctomycetota bacterium | reverse complement strand
GATGCGCCATGGCCAGATAAAGCCACGTTTGCACGGGCGCGCGGCCATCATTGTCGGTCTGTGCTTGTTCGATCAGTTCAGCCCGCGAGAGGTATCCAATCGCCTCAAACGCGCGTCCCGAACGATAGAGGACGGCGCCGAGGGCAAACAGGCTGTACGCCTCCGCCGGGTCGCTCCTGGCAGCCATCTCGGCCAATGCAACTGGTATGGACCAATCGTCAACCGCGTCCGGTGCAAGTGTGCAAGCATAGGCGACAATATAAGCGACCCCTGCCGATTCGGTCTGGCGAAAACGATCGAGCATCTCCGCGCACGTCTTGCGGTACTCCTTTGGCTGTCCGGCAGCCAGCCGCGCCGCGGCGAGAATAAGCCAACAGTCCAATTCGCTCGATGGCGACAGCGAGATGGCGTTCGACAGGTCCGCGGCAGCGCGGTCGAATTCGCCCTTGTCCAAGAGTAGACGAGCCCGAGCCTGGTAGTTCGAGGCAGCCTTGGGATCGAGCCGTATCAATTCGTCGTAGTCCGCAATGGCCTTGTCGATTTCGCCTCTTTTCAGATAGAGTCCCGCCCGCCGATCGTAGGCTTTCGCCGAATTCGGGTTGATGCGGATCACCTCGTCGAACTCCGCAAGCGCTGCATCGAGGGCGCCGTTGCGCCAATGATTGATCGCCCGGTCGTAGTGGATCGCGGCCCGGAACTCGGGACTGCCAGCCAACTGATAACCGGCCGAGGCATCCCAGATCATGATGGCGCCGTTCGGATCGCCGATGGCGGCCAGACGGTGGCCATCGGGGCTCCAGGCCACCCAACTCCCCGCAAGCGAGATCAACTCGTCTCCCGTGTCCGGGTCCCAGATCTTGACCTCACCGTCTGTGCCGGCCGTCGCCAGCCGCGTGCCGTCCGGACACCAGCTCACCGCGGACGGCAGCGCCGTATGGCCGGCGAGCGAGACCAGGCTGCCGAGGTCGGAAGCGTCGTGGATAGACACGGAGAACTGGGGAAGCGGGCCTATCCAGGCCAGCCGTTTGCTGTCTGGGCTCCAAGCAGCCGGGCCCGATTGAACACCTAAACGCGAGCTGACGATGTCCTTTGCACTGGCTGCATCCCAGATTGTCAACACGGCTCGTCCGACCGTGGCGACACGCGAACCCTCCGGACTCCAGACAACGCCGCTGGCCTGGTGTTCCGCATATCCTCCTTGCCGTTCAAAGATCTTGCGACCCGTGGCTGTGTCCCGTACTTCCACGGTGGGTGGATTGAAATGGACCAGTGCCAGCCGCGTCCCGTCTGGACTCCACGACGCGGCCCTGTCCGTGCCCGCCGTAACGAGTTGTTCGCGTGTCGTCAGATCGACGAGCACGGTCCGGCTGGCGTTGGCGGCGGCCAGTCGGCGGCCATCCGGACTCCACGTGAGCCAGCGCGCCGGCATGTCAAACGATTGCACTTGCTTGCCCGTCCGCGGATCCCAGATGCCAAGCCTGCTGGCGTCGGTCGACGCCAGACGATCCCCCGTTGGACTCCAGGCGAGCCAGACCGCACCGGCCTCCTGGATGACACGCGGTCCTTGGCCTCGCTCGGCGTCCCAGATGCGGACGTTCCTATCGCTGCCGGCCGAAGCCAGGCGCGTCCCGTCCGGGCTCCAAGCCACGGAGGCCATCGAGCCCGGATGTCCCTTGATGTTGAGAATCTCTTGCCCTGTGGCTGCATCCCACAGCGTAATCCATTGTCCTCTGCTTGCCGTCACCAAGCATTGGCCATCAGGACTCCAGGCGACGGCCGTCACAGGTCCTGCGTGACGCATGGCGAGAAGTTCGCGCCCCGTGGTTGCGTCCCACACGCGCGCCGGATTCCGTCTCTCCCCCGCTGCCAATCGCCGTCCGTCAGGGCTCCACGCAAGTGCTTGAAATCCACCGGAATCGGGCTGCTGGCTGCCAGGGAATGCACCAGACAACACAAGCACTTCCTCACCGGTGGAGGCATCCCAGATCTTGCACTCGAACGCGCGCGCCGTGCCCGTGGCGAGCCGCTTCCCATCGGAACTCCAGGCCACGGGAGATTCCCCCCTCCCCTTGAGATCGAGGACCAGCCTGCCGGTGTTGGCGTCCCAGACCGTGACCGAACGGGGCGTGCCGCCGTCTGCCGCGGTTCCAACGGCTAAACGCAGCCCATCGGGACTCCAGGCGACGGACCGCGCCTGCCCACCCGGCTGTTGTAGACAGAAAATCTCTTTTCCACTTGCGGGGTCCCAAATCCTTGCTTCCCCATCGGAGCCTGCGGATGCCAGGCGATTGCCATCCGGCCTCCAGGCGATCGACTTCACGCCGGCTCGGTGGCCGCTGAGGGTGCGGTTGTGCTGACCTGAGGCAGCGTCCCAGATCTTGATTGTGCAGTCCTCGCTTCCCGACGCCAGGTTCTTGCCGTCGGGACTCCAGGCTACCGAGTTGATGGCCGCGGCATGCTCCGGCAGCGTCAGCAGGTTGCCGTGGCAGAGCGACAAAAAGTAATACCATTCCCAGTTCCGCAAATCGCGCCGACCCGGCTCTTGGGTGTAAGTATCCAGCATTTCCTGCAAACGGCCGAGCTGACCCTGCTCCCAGACGCGCTGTGCGAGCCGCATCCGCGCCACGTAGAGGTTCCGTTCGGCGAGGTCCCGTTGGCGGATCGCTTCCTCTCGTTGGGCCTCGGCCAGCTTTTCCGCCCGCTCGGTAGCGTCGAGTTGCGCGGTTTTGTCACGATACGCCTGAACCACCCGGCCGTGCTCCCGGGAGATCAACACGGCACTGGCCAGAGACCCGACCGTGCATAGCAGCAACAGCAGCCCCAACGACCACACCAGCGACCCGTGCCGCAACGCCCATTTGCCCACCCGATTGGCCAGCGACGGCCGCCGAGCTTCGATTGGTTCGTGTGCCAGGTAGTGACCGACGTCTCTGGCCAGTTCGGCGGCCGTTTGATAGCGGTGCGAGCGATCCTTTTCCGGACG
>JAMOAF010000831.1 GCA_023621895.1 Planctomycetota bacterium | reverse complement strand
GTTCGAGAGCGACGAGCATTGTCGTGTTGCCGTATGGGTAGATGCTGAGGAGATTGGTGCAGTTCCCCTCCACGCCGGCGCCCAGCACGCTGGGCGGCACGTCGAGGAAGATCTCGGGCACGCCGTTCAAGGTCGAGGGGTTATTGAGGTTCATCAGCTCGCGAATCATCGCCACACCGTCGCGGAGGCGCGCGTAACTGAACCAGAATTGTTCCTGCTGCGCATCCACGTTGACGCCAAGCCCCATGCGCCATGTGTCGGGATGTTCCCAATCGCTGACATCGCCGAGCCACACGGCCTGATAGTCCGGCGTTTTGTCCGCCAGGACGGTTCGCTCAACGATATCCTTTCGGATCCGCCCATACAGCCAGCGGTGCCGCTGGCAGGCGAGCTGGAACTTCTCCTCGCGGGTGAACCATCTCTCGAGAATGCCGTCGCTGAGACCCGGCTGGAGCAGAAACGGCAGGTAGTCGAAGTGGTGGACATTCATCGTCTGGTCGAAGAACGTGAACAGCCCGTTTGCCGCCGCGGCCCTTTCACCCGCCGGGCCCGCCAGCGCCGCGTCGTATTCGACCGAGAGCAACAGCGCGATATCATACAGTTCGCCCGCCTTGGCGATGCCCACAAAAGTCTCTCGGTGGATATGGCCCATGTCCTCCTGCGCCAGCCCCTGGCCGGCCAGCCGCTGCCCGGCGAGCTCAACAAGGCGTATCAGGTCTTGTGTGACCAGTTCCTTGTGTTTCATCGGGTCGAGGACACCGCTTCCCAGGTAACCGAGCACGTGGTCCCGCATGGACTGTCTTTCCCAGAGGCGCTCCGGTTCGGCAGTGCGAGGGAGAACGCTGTCGATTGCCCGCAGGCCTGCCACCTGTGCCCAGTAGAGCAGTGCGGCGAATTGTCGCTGGTTGATCGTGGCCTCGTAGGGGCGCTCAACACCGGTTGAAGCGCCGATTGCCGCCAGGGCGTTGTCATAGGCGGCGTGGAGATCGAGCGGATTATCCTCTGGTTTGCATTTCTGCTCTGCGACGAGGGCGGCGGTCGCTTCGCGGCGCTGGTTGATCATCAGCTCCTTGCGAGTCTTCCGGTCTCGTTCCTGCCGGCGGCCCAACGTTGCCGCGCGTGTTTCTCCCTCCGTTTTTCCGACCGTGATCGCGCCCCCCGTCTGCTGGCCGAATTCCTTGTCTTCCCTGGGCTCGTAGCGCGGTTTCAGAAAAACGGCCTGGGCCTCCTCGGGGTCCACGGCCTGGAAGGCGGGAGGCAATGCCTCCCCGGGAGTCCTTTCCGGGATTGAGCCGACGGCCTCCTCGAACGTCTTGCGGAACGCGGCGAACCGGTCCCGGCTGATGTGCCCATTGAGCGAATAGCGGCCCCCCAAGGCGAGCCAGGTGGCGAAGTCAAGCCGGTCCAGGGGCAGGCCGGCCTTGACGTTCGTCAGGCAGAGCGACATGACCTCAAAGAACGGATTCACCTTCTTCGTCTCGCGCCCGGCGAATCGAAGCAGGAGCGAGATCCTCTCGCATTTCTTCTTCGTCCGCACGTCCGCCGCCGCCTCTTCGTAGGCGGCGCGTGCGGCCGTATAGTCGCCGGTTGCGGCCCCCGCCAAGAGTGCCTCGTGGAGTCGCTTGGCTTGCGACCTCTCTCTCTCCATTTCACCCCGCCACCGCTCGATATCGTTCCTGCCCAAGCCGAGACAACCATAGACGGCGGTGTCGTCGATGGCAAAGAGCTCCTTGACCTTGTATTCGGCGACAACGTTTCTGACCGCCGCCGCGCGCGGCCGGGCGCCGACCTGGCCATCGCACAATACAAACAGGCCATCGGGATTGGCCCGGCGGGCACGGCCGACGAACTCCGGCAGGTTGTCGATCAGGTCGAGCAGTTCGGGATCGCCGACCGTGGCCAGATGGACGTCACAACCCTGCGCCGCTTCGGTGTAACTCGTTATGACTCCGCCCTGTTCAAGCGCAACCAGGTGAAGCAGTCGCGCCAACTCCCCGTCTTGCCGGATGGCGTGTTTTGTCTCCTCGGGTATCGGCCACAGCCAGAACTTCTCGGCCCACTGCCTGTTGCCGCAGAAAGCCGCAAGCTGGTCCTCGGAGACCCCGAGCCGCGCAAGCCGGGCTTTCGCCTCGTCGATGTACTCACCGACGGGTATCTCTTGACGGGCCGCAATAAGGTCCGCGGCCGTGACCGTGCCGGCAATCCTGATCGAGCCCGGCACGACGGCCTCCTTGCGAATCTGCTCGGCGGCCCTCCGGCCTTCCGGATCGAGTTCACGGAGTATCTGCTCGTCCTTTCCCGACAGGATCAATGCGAGATCGGCTGCCGCCGAGAGCCGGGCATCCGTGATCGGCCGATTTTCCCCGCTTTCCGTCCGGCTCCCCGCCTTGTAGGGTCCGCCCATCTCCATGGTCAGATCGGCATCGTTTTCCTTGTACGGCCGGCCTGCTCGCCGGCATCGCTCCCGCGCCTCGCCCACGAGGTCCGACATCAGCTTGACCGTGCGGTAGGGGCCAAAACGATTGATCTGTTCGAGGCCGTGGAGCTTCTTATTGACCCAAGCGGCCATGGAGAAGAGCAACTGGCGGGTCTTGAGCTCCTCCTCGGTCATCGTGATTCCCCACTCCTGGAGCGCCTTGGCGATGCGAGGAGCCGAGGCCAAGACCGCCGCATTCAGGGCGGGCAGAGCCCTGTCCATGCGCGATACAAAGGCGGCATCGCCCAGGGCGGAGAAGAACGTGTGGTAGCTGCCCGCGAAGAAGTCCGCCGCCTTCCTCTGCCAATCCCATGCGTCGGCAGCCTCCAATTGGAGGCTCTCCCGCAGCATTCCGACAAAGCTGTCGCGGCGGACGGCATACGTCCCCGCAGGGGTCTTTTCCTCGAAACTCTCCTCGACCAGGCGCTCAAAGGCGGCATTTTCGCCCGGCGGGGCGAATGCCATCAACATCTTCTTGGCGGCGTCCTTGTTGGTCGGCGCGACGAG
>JAMOAF010000268.1 GCA_023621895.1 Planctomycetota bacterium | reverse complement strand
CTGGGCAGGCTGTAAGGAACCCGCTCGCCTCCCAGCGGCTGGATGGCCCCGGGCACGATCTGCAATGTACCCTGGGGTTGGAGCCGCTTCAGGCCGCCGGGCATCAACAGCGCGCCTTGCGTCTGCGGTTGGTCCGCGCGGAACTGCGGCTGGGCTGGTTGAGACCTTCGGGCGCCTTCTTGTTCAACGCCTTGGAGGGCGCGGCCGAGAATGCCCCTTTGGGCGAATGCTTGGGCGGACGGCAGGATTGCGGCAATCGCGGCCGCGCCCACCAAGAGTGACCGGAGAGGAGAAACGTACATGGCAGCACCTCGGCAACGTGAGAGACGGGAAACCTGGCAACGACCGGTCGGGCGCCGCGCGGCAGCACACGGCTGCAATCGCTTGGTCACTATCCTCCGCTGGCACTACCACTCACTCGCTGGCTGGTCGCCAGGGGCCATGGGCCACTGCCCGGATTGTAGCACCACAACTCGCATAATCAATGATCCCCCGCAAGGGTTAGCTTGCCCGTGGTTGTTAACAGCCCGGGACGGGGCCACAAGCGGGGCAGGCGCGAGGTATGTGGGTGCCAGCACGTTTGACCGTGCCGCCAGAATTGAATGGCTATTTCGGATCGAAGGCCGACACGCTTACCGGTCAGGGTTGGCGTTCACGTCAGACTTTTCCGTGGAGACAGGCCGGCGGCGGTAGCTGTCAACCTTGCGCTCGATCCGGACGAGCCGGATGGGGGCGGTTGTACTAAATGAGCTTGCGTGATTCCAGGAAGAATTCATGAGAGCGTGATAGCCGCGTGGGCTTGCCCCGCGGCGTGCCTGCGCTGCGGCACAACCCGAACGAAACGAAACGCGGGGCAAGCCCACGCGGCTATCTGAATAACAGCCGATCCTCCACGAATCACGCAAGATCATTTAGGCGGTGGGTGACGCCGTCAACCCATGGGTACGCATCTCGCGCAGACTCCATTTGAGCCGCTGCTTCGCACTCCGCGCGCGGTTGTATATACTGGGCCTGACTGTGCCGAGCAGGAAGTAGGGACCGCGGCTTGGAGAGAGTGGCTCATGGAAAAACAATGCTTGATGATCGCGTGGCGCAGCTCGCGGCGGCGGTTGCCGTTGCTGGCTGCTCGGCTCGCCCTGGCCTGCCTGATTGCGCTGCTTGCGGCCGAACTGCCGGCCGGCGAGGCACTTGAAAAGGGCGGCCTGGTGCGAGTTTTTCTGATCGACGGCGGGTCGCTCGCGAAGACTCGGCAGCGGGTCGCCGCGGGCGACCCCGCGCTGGCTGGCGCGTTGGCCGGCCTCCGCCACGAGGCGCAGAGCGCGCTTCAGGCCGGGCCGTTTTCGGTGATGGACAAGAAGTCCGCTCCGCCGAGCGGCGACAAGCACGACTACATGAGCCTCGGCCCCTACTGGTGGCCCGATCCCGGCAAGCCTGGCGGTTTGCCCTATATCCGCCGCGACGGCCAGATCAATCCCGAGGGGGAGGCGTTCGACCGGAAGCCGCTCAACGAGATGAGCTCGGCGGTTGAAACGCTGGCCTTGGCCTATTACCTGACGGCCGACGGGGCGTATGCCGAGCACGCCGCCCGGCTGCTGCGAGCGTGGTTTCTCGACGAGGCGACGCGGATGAATCCGCACCTGAAGTATGGGCAGGCGATTCCCGGTCGAATGGAAGGGAGAGGCACCGGCATTATCGACACGGCGCAACTGGCGGGCCTGGTCGACGCCGTGGGCATGCTCGCCGGTGCGCCGTGCTGGACCGCGGCCGATCAGCGGGGGCTCGAGGCGTGGTTCCGCCAGTACCTTGCCTGGCTGCGGGAGAGCAGGCACGGCCAGGACGAATCCCGCGCGGGGAACAATCACGGGACATGGTACGACGTGCAGGTGGCGGCGTTTGCCCTGTTTGCCGGCGAGGAGGAAATCGCCCGCGACGTGCTCGAGAAGGCGGCGGCGCGCCGGATCGCCGCGCAGATCGAGCCCGACGGCCGCCAGCCGCAGGAGCTGGCCCGCACCCGCTCGTTCGACTACAGCACGATGAACCTCCGCGGCATGTTCGAACTGGCCACGCTCGGCCAGCGGCTGGGGGTCGACCTGTGGCATTTCGAAAGCACCGATGGGCGGAGCATCCGCCGGGCCTTGGACTGGCTGATTCCTTTCGCGTTGGGCGAGGAGCGTTGGCGTCACGAGCAGCTCGGCGGCTTGCAGCCGGCCCGGCTTGCGCCCCTGTTGCGCCGCGCGGCGGCCGCATATCAAGAACCTCGCTACGAGCGCGCGGCCCGCCAGCTCGCCGGCGCGGACGCAAGCGACCGGATGCACCTGCTCCTGCCCGAGCCGAGGCTGTCGAACTAAATAGACTTGCGTGATTCCGGGAGGAATTCATGCGAGCGTGATAGCCGCGTGGGCTTGCCCCGCGGCGCGCCTGCGCTGCGGCACAACCCGTACGTAGCGAAACGCGGGGCAAGCCCACGCGGCTATCTGAATAACAGCCGCTCTTCCACGAATCACGCAGGTCGATTCAGCGAAGCGCCGCGAGCGCTTGGTCGTTGTGACGATGGACTTGATCGGCGTCCTGCCTTCGTTGCGGGACGCCGTCGAATCGCAAGCCGAGGAGAAGTTCGGGCTGGCTCCCGCCGCGCTGGTGCTCAACGCCTCGCACACCCATTGCGGCCCCGAGTACCGGGAGCGGCGTGGGCGAGAAGAGGAGGCTCGCCGCTACCATGCGATGCTGGAAGAGAAAGTCGTGGAGGTAATCGGGCAGGCGTTGGCTCGGCTCGAGCCCGCCGCGCTGAGCTGGGCCGAAGCGCGTGCTGGCTTCGCGGCCAATCGCCGCGGAGGAGTCGGCGGTCGACCACGCGGTCCCGGTGCTGCGAGTCGACGCGGCGGACGGGCAACTCAGAGCCGTGCTGTTCGGCTACGCGTGCCACAACACGACGCTCAGCTCGGTTGCCACGATTGAGGGTGAGCCGCGTTACGAATACAACGGCGACTACGCCGGCTTCGCCCAGCAGCACCTCGAAAAGGCGCACCCCGAGGCGGTGGCCTTGTTCTTGAGCGGCTGCGGGGCCGACCAGAATCCCCATCCCCGCCGCGACATGGTTCCGGGCATCGCGCCGCTGGAGATGGCAGAGCACCACGGGCGGACGTTGTTCTTGGCGGTCGAAGCCGTGCTGAATGCGCCGCGCCGCGCGATCCCCGGCCCGGTGAAGTCCGCGTTCCGCGACGTCGAAGTCCTCCGCAAGGATGGCGGGTCGGACGCGCGCTCGTTTTCGTATCCCGTGCAGGTGATCCAGCTCGGGGGCGAGTTGGCGCTGGTGGCGCTGGCCAGTGAGGTGGTTGTGGATTACTCGCTGCGTCTGAAACGGGAAATCTCGGCAAGGGACATCCCCGCCGTTTGGGTTGCCGGTTACAGCAACGGCTACTTCGGTTATATCCCCAGCGTGCGGGTTCTGAACGAGGGCGGATACGAAGCGGGCCCGTGGGATGCTTCGATCGAA
>JAMOAF010000481.1 GCA_023621895.1 Planctomycetota bacterium | reverse complement strand
CCGTTTGACCGCATTTGCAGACCAGGCCGTGCCTTACGGAGCAAGACCACCCCCCATCAGCAGTATTTTCAAGGGAGTGCGCCATCGTGACTCGTCAAATCCGAATTCCGCTTTTCGCGGCGATCGCTGGGTTGCTTCTGCTGATCGGCTCACGTTCTGCTAGCGCCCAGGTCGTGCGAGCGCCGTATACCCCGGGTCCCGCCCTGAGTCCTTGGCTGAACATGTACCGTACGGACCCCGGTCCGGTCGGGCCGTATCTGTCCTACGTGCGACCGGAACAAAGGCTGCGGCAGACACTGGTGGATCAGCAGAACCGCATCAACCAGCAGGCGGTTGAGTTGCAGGCCGTGCGGCAGCGGGCTACCGCCCTGGAATCGCGTGGCGCGCTGACGCCGACCGGTGTGAGCAGCACGTTCATGAACTACTCGCACTACTACAGCTTCGGCCGCCGCCGCTGACTGGTCGCGACATATATATTCGCGCTAAACAGTTCAAGAGAGCGTCAGGCGCGATGCGATACTGAAAAGGAGTAGCTCGATTCGCACGGAGGACTCCAAAGTGAACACGCTTTCGCCGCGCCGACTGGCAAACCTGCTGGCCATAGTTGGCCTGAGTTTCTGGGCATCAGCAATCGCCTGGGCGGGGCCGCCCGCCGCGGGGCCTCGGACTGCTGTTCTGGACGCCGAATTGGGGCCCAACGGCGGTTGGACCGGCACGGTGGTGACGGCGGAGGGCATCCCCGTGACTGGGGCGCGGCTGGACCTCAGCAGTGGCAGTGGGCGCCGCCCGGCACTGTCAACCGTGACCGGCGACAATGGATGCTTCCGGTTTGAGAATGTCCACGCCGGCGCGTACAGCCTCCGATGCGGCGACGAAATCCGGGTCTGCCGGCTTTGGCAATACGGTACTGCACCTCCGGCTGCCGGCAAGGCCACGCTGATCGTGGCCGGGGGGCCGATTGTCCGCGGAAAACTCTACGACTGGGCCGCGGAGCATCCCGTGCTCACCTACACTGGCATCGCTGCCGCGATTGTCGTTCCCGTTGCCGTCATCGGCTCGGCACAAGATCACGCGCCGGCTTCACCTTGAAGGTGAAGTTGGAAACCGAATGAATTCCCTTGTACTACAAACGGAATGACTTCCGTTCTACAAGGAAGGGTCTTGCTTCTCGTCCGATGGTTTGGGCGGTCGCACCTGGTCGAGCCAGTCCAGGTACTCCTCAATCTGGTGGAGCGGCATTCCCAGCGAGAGCGCGGTTCGAATCGCGGCTGCGCGCTCCCCGTTGGACTCGGCGTGTTCCAGGATCAATTTGGCGATTTCGTGCGCCATGAGTCGTGTGGCAATAAAGTGAGCTGACAGTCCTGGAATCGGCTCAAAGAACCGCACTAAGGCTACGTGTCGCTGTGCCTCCCACGGCCACAATCGGTTTCCGTCGCTGATGGTCCTGGAATCGGCTCAAGAAAAATCGACTGGACTTCTGCGGACGGCACGACAACAATCCCATGTTGATTCTCGCACATCAAGACGGGTTGCGGCAAGTGCCCGCCGGAAGGTAACCTTAGCGGATATGCTGCGAAATTGGGACTGCCCTCAATCGGGGCCGGCCGGTCCCAGGCAGAGAATCAAGCGTTTGATCACGAGAGCGTCCACATGAGCCAAACACCAGATATTTTCCCCGGCGAGCTTCTGGAACAAGTCGCACGGGAGCCGTCGGAGCGGCGATGGTGGGCAATTTACACAATGTCGCGACAGGAAAAGTCGCTCGCCCGCGATCTCTTCACGCGGAAAATCCCCTACTATCTGCCCCTCATCCGCTGCACGAACATTTACCGCGGCCGCAAGATATCGTCGTATAAACCGCTGTTTACCAGCTATGTGTTTCTCTTCGGAACAGAACTGGAGCGTGTCGAGAGCCTCAAAACCAACCGAATCTCCCGAATCCTCCAAGTTCACGATCCCGAGACTCTCCTCCGCGACCTCGCGCAACTGAAGCGGCTGATCCTGTCGGGCGCTCCGTTGACCGTCGAAGACCGGCTGACAGCCGGTGACCGCGTGCGGATCAAGTCCGGCTCGATGGCCGGGCTCGAAGGCACCGTGATCAAGAGGCATGGCGAGACCAGGCTGCTGGTGAGCGTCGATTTTCTTCAAAAGGGTGCGTCGATAGCAATCGACGACTTCCAGGTGGAACCCCTCGGGTGATCGCCTGCTTCCCTTCCGTTTCCGCACCCGGGCCGGCTCAGCGAGACAGCGCGGTCACAAGGCTCGCCGCCGCGGCTTTGGATTGGCCGGATTCGTATCGATCGGCTTTGGCGAGCACCGCCGGAACGACCGGCTCGCGGCCTTGGGTTGGCGGACTTGCGATTGACAAGGCCTGGACCGCCTGGACCAAGCCCGAAAACAGATCGTGCGAGGGCACGGCGCTGTTGTCCGGAGGGGACGTTTTCAGAATCGGCGTCTGTGGCGGGGCCGCTTCGGGGGCGGCAGGCGCGGCGTCGGCGGGCTTTTTGTCAGTGGGGGCCGGAAGGGCATCGCTTGGCGAAGGCGTGGCTGGAGGCGGCATGACTTCGGCGGGCGAGGCATTCGGCTGCGGACTCGGAATCGCCCCATCCTTGGGCAGCGGCGCCGCAACGTCGCTTTGGCCTGGCACGGGAGCGAGGTCCGGGGTTGGCATGGCGCTCTCGGGCAGCGGTGCGGCGGTCTCCGGCCTTGCGAAAGCGTTCTTCGAAGGAGGCTCGATGGGTTCGGCTGGTACCCCACCGGCCGGGCTGCCAGGTGCTTGCGCGTCCAGCCCAATCACCGCGGCGTGGGGTGGGTCGGGGCAGGGCCACGGCCGCCACTGGCCGGCGTGGTAGCCGAAACACGCGGGCGGCGTGCAAACCCGGCAGGCGTGACGCGGCAATGCGGCCGACCTTGGCTGAGGGCCGCGATATTCCGGAGCTACCCAGAGCCGGGGTCTGTAGCAGCCACTCGCGCAGACAGCCCCCAC
>JAMOAF010000458.1 GCA_023621895.1 Planctomycetota bacterium | reverse complement strand
ATGTCGGCATACTCGCCGTAGCCGACGTGCACCAGCCAGTTGGGATAGCACTCGGCGAACCGCAAGAGGATCGCCCGGCAGGCGGCGGCGAATTCCGGCTTGCCTGAAAGCAGGTGCGCCTCGGCCAGCGTGCGGCAGTAGGCGGCGATCCACTTCACCTTGCGCGAGCGTATATTGGCCGTGAAGCTCGGCCGCCCGGTCTTGTAGCCAAAAATCACGAACGGCTCACCGCCGTAGAATCGGATCGTCTGCGGTTTGCCCCACCGCGTGTGAAGCACGACGTCTTCGGGGTACTTGTCGTTCGGGAAGACGGTCCCGCAGATGTTGCACGTGATCTGGTCGGCCTGGTCGCAGCTCCACGTCCAAAGCCCGTGCGGATGAACCGGCTTGCCCTGGTCGCGGCACGCCGGGCAGGGCGTCCACAAGGGATCGCCCGGCGTCGTTTCAGGGATCATGTCGGCAAGCAGCGCCGGCGTAAGCCGGTCGAGGTAAAGCCTGGCGCTGCTTTCGACGCGCGCGGCATGGTTCTTCGCCCATCCGTGGCGGCTGATGTTCGCCTTGGCGCGGGCAACGTCGGCGGGTTTGAAAGTCACGCACGGGTGCTCAATCGTGCCGAAATGCCTCTCCCACGCCGACCAGTCGAGAAGCGGATCGGAGGGGCCGCTCGGCAAGTCCGAGGCGCGTGCCGCAAGACCGGAGACCGCTACAAGCCCGGCAAGATAGAACCATGTTTTCATAGTCGTCCCCAGTGCTGCATCAGCCTGTGAGCCAGACCGGCCGATCGACGAATGTGTGACGAGCAGATGTTGGTGTCCAATAAGAAGCTCATGGTTCGGGCTCCCGGAATGCCGACGCTTTCCGCGCGCGCTCGATTTCGGCGAACGCCTCGTCAAATCCGGTGACTTGGGCCGCTACACCAGCCGATCGCAAGATTCCCTCACCCCACGCTGGCGCCGGCCCGATTACCCTGACAACGACCTCGACCTCCTGACCGTCAGGCATGCCAGGTGATTCCTTCAACTGGATTGTCGTTCCGTGAACGACGCCGCGAATCACGGTCGTCATGTCAGTCCTCCTTTCCGAATTCTGGGACCCAATCGCTGCGGCGGAACTGGAACCGCGCTTCGGCGATTTCGGCCGCGGCGGATTGAGCCTGGGCAAGCAGCGCGTCGAAGCGGCCTCCTCTGGCCCGCTCGAGATGCTCGACCACGGCCGCCATGGTCTCGATCAGCGCCGCGTCGCGCGTTTCCGGGTTGATCGCCCAGTCGAGGTGCGAGTCCGCCAGGTCGGCCAGTTCGGCCGCCAGCGGCTCCATCCATTCCGGATGGGGCCGCTCGTAGTCGCGCCAGTCGACAATCCGCTCGCCGGGCAGACGCCCGCTGAATTCCAGCTCCCGCCGCATGTCGGACTCGTAAAGGGGAATCGCCAGCGGGCTCGAAGCGATCCGCATCCGCGGGCGCGCCAGCGCCGCCAGGATCAATCGCCGCAAGGCTTCGATCAACTCCTCGGCGGTCGACTCGTAGTCGGTCAGGAGCTGAAACACCGTGTAGTCCTGCCGCGTCGCGTCGAGGGCGTCGAGCACGGCGCTTAGTTGTTCGAGGTCGTGCCGCTTGCGCCAGCGGGCGAGCAGGCCGGGATGGAACGACTCGGCGCCGAGTTGGACCATCGGCTTTGCCCGATCGATCCAGCCGAACAACTCGGGGCAAGGGGCGCCGCCGGCGAGCAGCGAGCGGGGATTCGTCTGGAAGCTGAGCCGGTAGCGATCCTTCAGGGGACTGTCGTCCCAGAGTTCAAAAAACTCGACTGCCCGAGACCGGTCCAGGAAGAAATCCTCGTCGTAGACGGCCGCCCAGGCTGCATCGCGCGCCTGCCACCGCGGGTCTTCCACGTGGGCGAATAATTTCCAGCGGGTGACATGCAGCCGGCCCTCGGCCACGCAGCGGTCGGCCGCCTCGATCTCCTCCAGCAGTTGGGAGGCCGGCTTGACGCGGACCCGCGCGCCGTGGAGTTGGCCGCAGAAGCTGCACTCGCCCGGGCAGCCCCGCCCGGCGGTGAAATACAGGCTCTCCAGCGGCTGCTCGAAGCCTTCCAGCAGCGACCAGTCGAGCCGGTTGGCGGCGAGCAGGTCGGCGGAGACCGCCGGGCGAACCGCGCTGCGAAGGCAGCCGATCGGGACCTCCGGCCGCCCGCCGCCCGATTCGACCACCGTTCGCCCATAGCCGTCGGCCGGCAGCGTGTTGAAGCAAGTCCGACCGCCGTAGCGATAAGCGATGCCGGGAATCTCCGGCAAACGGTCGCGCGAGTGATGCGCCCGGGCAAGACTCAAGAACTGGGTGAACGTCTCTTCAGCCTCCCCGGCAAACACGTAGTCGGCGCCGGACCACTCGAGCACGCCCGCCGGATGGCTTGTGGCCGTTGGGCCTCCGAGAACGATCTCCGCGTTGGAGAACCGCCGCACCGCGCCAATCCAGTCTTGGATCGGTTCGAAGGGCTCGCCCTCGACGCGAAACCCGACCACGTGCGGTTGGAACTCGACAAGCTTCTCAACCAGGCTGGCGATCGGGTCAGACGCGTTCTCGGGCGCGGGGCCGCCGCCGGCGACCGGCTCGGACGCCGGCGCAAGGCCCCGGCCAATCTGGAAGATCACCACGTCGGCCAGGCCGCTCCTCGCCGCCCAGGAGCCAACCTCCAGAATCCCGCTCGGCCATCCGGCCGCGGCCAGGAGAACGCGAATCCGAGGGCTCGACGGGCGCAAGACCGCCGGCGGAGCGCTCCTTCGCGGCGGGCATTCGTCAGGGCAGTTGGCGGGTGTCATTGCGCAATAGAAGGCGAATCAGACGGGGAGCCGTGGAGCCGAATACGGCCATTATACCACCCCGTTGCGCCTGGTTCCCAAGCTCCAGCTTGGGGACCCCGGTGGGGCGCGCTAAATCGACCTGCGTGATTCGTGGAAAAAGCGGCTGTTATTCAGATAGCCGCGTGGGCTTGCCCC
>JAMOAF010000758.1 GCA_023621895.1 Planctomycetota bacterium | reverse complement strand
ATTCTCCGCGATGTGGCAAACGTCGAGTCCTGCTGAGCGTGGGCAAAATCCGAGAGGGTTTTCGGGCGATTTCTGCGCGAGCTGGCTGAGGTTTTCAAAAAAGGCCCCCTCGAAGAGCCTGATCACTTGATCGCGGTCTCCGAGGGGTGTACTCCGTAGATGTTACGGGCAACTCCGGAGTACTCCACGATGTATCATGTTTTGCTTCGCGATGCCAGCTTCTGGGACTTTCTTTTTCGGGTTGACAAGGATCTCGCCGCCCAGGCCCGGCAACGGGGCTGCTCCTGTGGCGGGCGATTGCACGGCGCCAACTACCCGCGCAAGCCACGGGGGGGATGCACGCCGCTGTCGGAATCTTACGGCTACCGCCTGAGTTTCTGTTGTGACCGAGACGGTTGCCGCAAGCGGACAACCCCCCCTTCGGTGCGGTTCCTTGGTCGCAAGGTCTACCTGGCTGCCGTGGTGGTCCTGGTGGCCGCCATGCGGCAGGGGCCGTCGCCCCGGCGAGTCCGGGAGCTGACCGAGCTATTCGGCGCCGACCGGCGGACGATTGCGCGGTGGCGAGACTTCTGGCGCGAGCACTTCCCGCAGACCGCGTTTTGGAAAGTGAAGCGCGGCCGCTTCGTCAGGCTGGCCATCGCCGATCTGCCCCGCGCGTTGTTCGAGGCGTTTATCCACCGCTCCGATTCCCGCGAGGACTGGCGGCGTTTACTCGAATTTCTCTCGCCGATCACGATCACCGGGGGCCTGGCGATCAAGGGAATTTCCTGAAAAATTCCGGCCCGCAGAAGATGCTCGTCGAGCATCCGGGCGGACCGAACCAAGATGGTCTCACAGTTGTATTTCACCTCGTGTACTCGATTTGTGAGGAGCTGTGATGACCAAACATGCGACACACTCGACCTCTGCCTTGTGGGCGCGTTTCCGCTTCTCGGTGGTGGGCGCGTTGTTGAGCGCGCCGTCGGCGCGCGGCGAACTCCGGGCCGCCATCGACGCGTTGGCCGCCAAGACCTGGAGGCATCCGGTGACCGGACGCGACGTGCGTTACGCGGCCAAGACGATTGAACGTTGGCTGTATCGCGCGCGCCGTGAGCAAGACGATCCGGTCGGCGTGTTGCGACGCGCCGTGCGGAAAGATTGCGGGAAAGTGTCCCTGAAGCCGGACCTGCTCGAGTGTCTGGCGAACCAGTACCACGATTACCCGCACTGGACCTGTCAACTGCATTACGACAACCTGAAGGCGTTGGTGAAGGCCGATGCGAAACTTGGGCCGCTTCAGTCCTACTCCACGCTGCGGCGGTACATGGTGGCGCAGGGGATGCTGCGCAAGCCCCGCCAGAAGCCGAAGAAGCATCCCGGCGAACTGCGGGCGGCCCTCCGGCGAGAGCAGCGTGAAATCCGCAGTTACGAGGCCGAGTACGTCGGCGCGCTGTGGCACCTCGATTTCCATCACGGCTCGCTGCAGGTGGTCACCCCGCGTGGCCAGTGGCAGCGGCCGTTGGCGTTGGGGATCCTGGATGATCACTCGCGGTACTGCGCGCACCTGCAGTGGTATCTGTCCGAGACCGCGGAGGATCTCGTGCATGGCTTCTCCCAGGGAATTCAGAAGTGCGGCCTGCCCCGCGCCGCAATGAGCGACAACGGGTCGGCCATGCTGGCGGAGGAATTCACCGAGGGGCTGTTACGGCTGGGCATCGTGCATCAGACGACACTGCCGTATTCCGCCTATCAGAATGGAAAGCAGGAATGTTTCTGGGCACACCTCGAGGGACGACTGTTGGAGATGCTCGGCAAGGTGCGCGAGCTGACGCTCGACTTTCTCAACCAGGCGACCCAGGCCTGGGTGGAAATCGAGTACAACCGCCGGGTGCACCGCGAGATCGGTTGTGCTCCGGCGACGCGGTTCGCCGCTGCGCCGGACGTGCTGCGGCCCAGCCCCTCGTCCGACGCGTTGCGGGTGGCGTTCCGCCGGGAAGTGAAGCGGCGTCAGCGGCAAAGCGACGGCACGATTTCACTCCACGGCGTGCGGTTCGAGATTCCCAGCCGCTATCGTCACTTCCGCGATGTGGTCGTGCGCTATCCGCGTTGGGACCTCAGCCTGGTGGATCTGGTGGATCCGCGTGAGGGTACAGTACTGGCCCGCCTCTTTCCCTGGGATCGTGCCGCCAATGCCAACGGTCGGCGCGCCGTCCTCGAGCCGCAGCCGGATGACGTTTCGGCCACCGATTCCTCGCGATCGTCAGCCGAGTTGCCGCCGCTGCTGAAGCAGATCCTGGCCGAATATTCGGCCACGGGTCTGCCACCGGCTTACTTGCCAAAGAACGCGTCGCCGAAGCAGGCCGAGGAAGGAGGTGCGGCATGAGTGCCAAGAAGTTACTGGCGTTGTGGGGTCTGAAATGGAACCCGTTCACGCCCGAACTGCCTCACGATGCGCTCTGGGTGATGCCCCAAATCGATAGCTTCGCCTGGCGTGTCGAACAACTGGTCCAGGAAGGGGGCTTTGCCTTGATCTCCGGCGAGTCGGGCACCGGCAAGTCGGTGGCCTTGCGGATCGTGGCGCGGCGGCTCTCGGCGGTGCGCGACGTGCTGGTGGGCGTGCTGGAACGGCCGCAGTCCAAGAGCGCGGACTTCTATCGGGAGCTGGGCGACATCTTCTCGGTCCAACTCCGCCCGTCGAACCGCTGGGGCGGCTTTCGCGCCCTGCGGGAACGTTGGAAGGCCCATGTGGCTGCCACGCGCATCAAGCCGGTGTTGCTCATTGATGAAGCCCAGGAGATGGACCCCAGCGTACTGAGCGAGCTGCGGATCCTGGCCAGTGCCGACTTCGACGCCACATCGTTGTTGACCGTGATCCTTTGTGGCGACGGGCGGTTGTTGGAGTTGTTGCGTCAGGAGGACCTCGTGCCGTTGGGAACGCGTATCCGCACGCGTCTCCACACCGAACCCGCATCGCGGGACGAACTGCTGTCACTCCTGCGTCATGCCTTGTCGACAGCC
>JAMOAF010001152.1 GCA_023621895.1 Planctomycetota bacterium | reverse complement strand
AAAGATAACCCGAGAGATGACGGCAAAGGAAAACAGCCGCTGACCGCCGGTCAGTGCGGAAAGTCGGCGAGCCCGAGTTCCCGCAACCGTGCGGACGTTGGGATGCCGTCTGAGTTCCAGCCCATCTCGGCGTAGAAATCGCGGACCATGGGATCGATGGTCACGAACAATCCGTCGCAGATGCCGGCGGCGATCGGCTGCTGGCAGAAGCGGGCCGGCAAGGTATCGTCGGCGCGAGTGAGGCCGAGGCGGAGATTGAGCAGACGCTCGGCCGTGACAATCCTCTCGCCGGCAGCGAGAAGTTCGGCCGGGGTGATGGGGTCGCCGGTAATGGCGGTAACCAGTTCGGCCGGGAGGTTGAGGGAAAAGTCGTTCAGGAGGCTGAGATACGGAATCTTGCAGAGGCCAACGGAGTCAAGCACGGCGCTGACACTGGCAGTGTAGCGGACCATGCGGCCTTTGCCGGTCTCGCGGCGGCGATCGCCGAGGCCGGCGTCGCCAAAGATCTCAACCGCTTTGCGGGGAGAATAACCGCATTCCAGGCTGGGGTAAGGATTGGAGAAATCGGCGCCCCGGCTGCTGACGGCATAGCCGAGACCGGTGCCTTTGAAACCGCGCGGGTCCATGCTGGTCATGGCCATCCCTTTGACGTGGAAAGCGAAGCGCGCCGCCCCGCGGCCGATGGCGGCGGCGGCGGGGCGCAGGCCTTCGGCGAGAATATCCCCGAGCCGGTGCTCGCGCGAGCCGATCCACTCCAGCAATGTTTCCAGGCATTCCGGCTCACCCCAGACGAGCTGCATTCCTTCCGTGTCGGCGTCGGTGAGAATAGCCCGCCGGAACAGGTCGACGGCGAAGGCGAGGACACTCCCGGCCTCAATGGAATCGAGGCCTAAATCGTTGCAACGAGTATGGAGATAGAGAGATTCAAAGGCGTCCGGGTTGCCGCATTTGGGCCCGAAAGCGGCCATGGGCTCAAAGGGAGGACGTTCGCCGGTAAAACCGGCGTGGCGTCCGGACGGGCTGGTTATCTCCGCTTTGCAGCGGATCGGACAGAGATAGCAGCTGGTATAGCGGGTCGGGGCATCCCGGAAAGCGTAGCCGTTCGCCGTGTCCACGGCGGGGAACTGCGGCTGCTCGTAATTGTAAGCCGGTCCGGCTCCGAAGTCGTCCAGCCATTTCACCTGGCCGGAATCGCCGAAGGTCGACCATTCTGCGTAGTCGGAGGAATTTTTCAGCGCGGCCAAGTGGCCGGCGGTAAGCGTCCGCAGGCTCGCGGCGGCTGGTGCGGCGGTTCGGGCGGCGGTGACGATGGCGATGCCTTTCAGATTCTTCGTTCCCATGACGGCGCCCATGCCGGTTCGTCCCGCCGCGTCCCCCGGACCGAACAGGACGGAAGCGTAACGGACGCGGTTTTCCCCGGCCGGACCGATGACGGCAACCGGGGCCCGGGGCGCGCCGATCGCCGCTTGAATAGCAGCGCGGGCAGCCTTCGTCTCCATCCCCCAGAGGCCGGAAGCGTCACGAAATTCCACGGTATCGTCCCGCAGAACGAGATAAACGGGCCGGTCCGATTGGCCGGTGACGGCCAGGGAAAGAAGGCCGGCGGCCGCCATCTCCGAACCGAAAAAACCGCCGACATTGGAGTTGCCAAGCAGGCCGGTCAGGGGGGAGACGGCGCTGACCTGCAGGCGGGCGGAAGACAAAGCCGCGGTGCCGGTCAGGCTGCCGTTCGTCAGGAGGAGCGGATTCGCCGGGTCAAAAGCGTCAAGACGGCCCGGGAGGCGGCTGGCCAGGAGCCAGGCGTTCAAACCCCGCCCGCCCAGAAAAGTACGCCGGACGTCTGCCGGCAGCGTTTCGCGGTGATAAGTCCGGTCGTTCAAGTCGACATCGAGGATAATTGACGGTAAGTTCATTATTATTTCACCTCTTCAGGCGGCGAAACCGGGAAATCCGTTGCGCCGCCGGGAATTGGGATAGGGGCACTTTGGCGACAAACGAGCGGGTAGCAATCCAAAACCGCGCTGCATTTATAGAATTCGCCGCTGATAAACATAATCCTGTCGCCGGCAGCCGCACCAGCCGCGGAATCGGCAATACGTCGAGGGCGGCGAAGGCTGTCCCCGATACCCGAATCCGGGCGGGACATGGTATAATTGCTATAGCGGCACGGAGCGGAGGAGGCGGGAAGCGGATGGCGGCAGAAGCGGTAGGCTATGAGATAATTAGGGAGTTTATCAGCCGGCAGCACGCGGTCTGTCTCGTTCGTCTGCCGCCGGGCGACCCGCGGGGCGAAGTCGCCGTCTGCAAACGCTATGACGGGGACGGGGCGGGGTGCGAAAAAGAAGCGAATTGGCTGGCGGGCCTCGCGGCGCAGGGAGTTGCCGTGCCCCGGCTGCTCGCGGTGAGAGAGGATTATTTGCTCCTGGAGTATCTGACCGGACCGACGCTGCTCGATATTCTGCTCGCGCCGGAGAGCGCCGGCGCGGTGAAAGTCGGGCGGGCGACGGGCAGCATTATCGCCGCCCTGGGCGACTGGTATGAAACATTTTACGCGGCCGCAAAGGCGCTGACCGGGGAAAGAATTGCCTACGGCGACGTGAATTTCCGGAACTTTATTGTCCGGGACCGAATCTACGGGATTGATCCGGAGGATTGCCGGTCGGGGAGGCCGGAGGAGGACGCCGGGAAAATGGCGGCCTTCGCCTTGACGTACACGCCGGCGTTTACCCCCTGGAAGCGCTCCCTGGCGCGGGCGCTCAGTCGTATTCTGATCGCCCGGCTACGGCTGGACGCCGCCGCCGTCCGGACGGCGGCGCGGGCCGAGCTGAGCGAGATCGAACGGCGGCGCGGCCAGGCCTTGCCGCCGGGCTGGGAAAGGGTAATTGATGGGTTAGGGTAGAAGGGCCGGGAACGAAGTGTTTCCCGACCTTTATTATTGTGCCAAACAGGCTTCGCTGCCGCCCGGAATAGATAAGTCCAGATAATAAAGTAGAATTAGT
>JAMOAF010001160.1 GCA_023621895.1 Planctomycetota bacterium | reverse complement strand
GCACTCTCCCCAGGAGATCGCCCTGAGCTTTCAGAACAACCTCGCCTTCGCCATCGGTCGATGCAGGCTCTGGCGGGATACCTACTATGTAGGCACGTTTGGCGAGTACGATTTTGGGGCGATCCGCGCGCGGGTAGCAGGCCGCTAAGAGAGGGCAGGGTGACAACGCAGTGGGCGGTGCTAGCCATCAACCTTGCGCTCCATCCGGACGAGCCGGATTGGGGGCGGGAAAGATGCCGAATGGCGGGCGGCGGTAGCCATCAACCTTGCGCTCCATCCGGACGAAGCCGGATGGGGGCGTTTTCTGGGCCCCCGCTCAGTGGCCATTTGCTCCTCTCTAAGCCTTCAGAGGGACCCGGACACTCGATCTCGGCAGCCGCCGACTCCCCAATTACCGAGCCACTGGACGTTGTGGGCTCTTGCCATCGGCCGGGCGGGGGGGTCCAATATCTTGTAGGCACTGCCAATGCCTTCAGTCTTCGCGCGAATAAGGGGGTAGAAGCTGCGATTGCCGACGCCAAGGCCCGCGAGGGCTCAAGCGGCAGATGCCGACTCATCAAGGCATTTTCGGGGCAAGAGGCGATAGGAGGACTGCCTGGTGGCGATTCTCGAATGGCAGAACCTGATCTTCCTGCTCCCCATGGGGGCGGGGCTGCTGTACGTCGTGCTCATGGCGTCGGGACTGGCCGTGGGACACGGAGACATCGACATGGACCACGACGTCGGCGTGGACGTGGACCATGATGTCGGCGTCGACGTGGGCCATGACGTGGCCGCCGACGTCGATCACGACGTCGCCGCCGATGTGGACCACGATGCCGATGCGGGCCACGTTCCGCACTTGAGTATGGTGGGATCGGTCCTGGGCCTTCTGGGCGTGGGGCGCGTGCCGCTCTCGATCCTTTTCCTGAGCGCTTGTTTCTTGTGGGGAGCGTCGGGATTGCTGCTCAACGCGCTGCTCGGCATGGATGCAACCGGCAGGGTGATCGTCCTGGCTGTGCTGGCCACCGTGGTCGGCACGCGCCTGGTGGCCGAAGGCATCGCCGCCGTGATGCCCGGTGAAGAGTCGTACCATACGCTCAAAGAAGAACTCGTCGGCCAGCAGGGCGAAGTCCTCTATACGATCACCCGTACCTCGGGGACCGTGAGGATTTTCGATCCCAGCGGAAATCTGCAAGACCTGGCCTGCCGGACTTGGCAGGAAGACGACATTCCGGCCGGACGCCGCGTCGTGCTCGATACCTATGACCCCTCGGCGGACCTGTTCTACGTTCGCCCCTGCGACTGATCGGCCCGGCACGCGAACCGGCCGGGCGGAACCCTCTATCTCCAAGGAGTTGCTGCCATGAACAAGAGCGGATCGCTAACCACGTTTCTCGTGTTCGGATTGCTGATCGGGATGTGCCTGATCGTCGGGCCGTTTTTTATTCCCGAGGGCAATGTCAATCCTTTGTCGCAAATGGTCATCGTGGCCTTCGGGGCGATCTTCACGCTGCTGTTCGGCATCCTCGTGATCATCACCCGGCTCTACCGCAAGACGACGGCGGACGAGGCCTTCGTGCGGACCGGGATGCGGGGCCGGTGCTGCATCATCGACGGCGGGGCGATCGTGATCCCCGTGGTCCACGAGGTGATCCCCGTCTCGCTGAAGACCTTCAAGCTCCAGGTCGACCGCACCGGGCCGGACGCCCTGATCACCGCCGACTTCCTCCGCGCCGACGTGAAGGCGGTGTTCTACGTCCGCGTCCAGAAAGAGGAGCGGGCGATCGAGCAGGCGGCCACCTCGCTGGGGGCGATCTCCGGCGATGCCCACTTCGTGCAGAACCTGATCCAGGAAAAACTCGTCTCCGCTCTCCGTACCGTGGCCGCCACGCAAACGCTCTTCGATCTGAATGCCAAGCGGGCGGAGTTTGCCGAAGCGGTCCAGAAGATTGTGGCCGAGGACCTCAAGCCGAACGGGCTGACGCTCGAATCGGTGACGATCTCCAGCCTCGACCAGGCCCCGCTGGAATCGATGCGGCCCGAGGAGAACGTCTTCGACGCCCAAGGGGCCCGCACGATCGCCGAAAAAGTCCAGTCGCAGCGGGTCGCGCGGAACACGATCCAGCGCGAGGCCGATCAGAAGGTCAAGGAGCAGGACGTGCGGACTGCCCAATACATCGCGCAGCAGGACGTCGTGCAAGCCAAGGCGCTGGCCGACGCCGGAGCGGAAAAGGCCATGGCCACGGCCCAGGCCGACCAGCGGGCAAAGACCGTCGCCGCCGAACAGCACCGCCTCGCGTCGGTCGCCCAGGTCGAAGCCGATCGGCAGATCGAGTTGGCCAAGGTCGATCAGAACAAGGCGATCCAAGTGGCCAACCAGCAGCGGGAGCAGGCCAACGAGGTCGCGGAGGTGGAAAAACAAAAGACCGTGGAACTCGCCCGGCGGGCCCAGCAGATCGCCATTGCCGAGGCCGAACGGAACCGCGCCGAGGCCGAGGCCCAGCAGCTCGCCGCCCAGCAGCAGCGCGAAGCAGCCGCGCAGCAGGTCAAAACGGTTGAGGTCAAGCTCACCGCCGAGCGTGAAAAGGACAAGGCGGTGATCGCCAAGCAGGCCGAGGTCGAACAGCAGAAGATCGCCCGGCAGATGGAGGCCGACGTATCGGCCTACGCCCAAGTCAAGCAGGCCGAAGCCGAGCAGACGGCCGCCGACAAACAGGCCACGGCCCGCGTGGCCCTGGCCGAGGCCGCCCGGCAGGCCAAGTCGCTGGAGGCCGAAGGCGACCAGGCCGTCCAGATGGTGCCGGTCAACGTGGCCCGCGAGCAGGTCAACGTGGAAGACGCCCGGGTCACGGTGAAGATCCGCGACCTCGAAGGGCAATCGAAGTTCGAGAGCATCGCCCGCGAACTCCAGGTGCAACTGGCCACGATCGAGGCCGAGAAACAGGCGAAGATCGCCGCGGCCAAAGCCATGGGCGAGGCAATGGCCAAGGCGAACATCAACCTCTGGGGCGACCCTC
>JAMOAF010000913.1 GCA_023621895.1 Planctomycetota bacterium | reverse complement strand
AACGTCCAGCGGCCGCTCATCACGCGGTCCACGTCGTCTCTGATCACACTACCCACAATAGACCTCCTTACCAAGCGATGTTCAGCAGCGGCAGATCCAGCGGCCCAAACGGCATCGGGTGACAGACCTCGAATGCCAGCGTCACCGGACTCCCGCCGGGATTGGTGATCTCTAGCGGCAACCCCGCGCCGTCGAGCAATACGTCGTGCACAACCGGCGCGCCGGTCGCGTCCGTAATCCACCCCACGCCCGCCGCGGGCGTCGAGTACGATGGAATCCCGCCGTCGGCCGTGGCCAGGCGGTGCGTGCCCTGGTCGAGCCGCTCACGCTTCCAGCCGTCGGGGTTCACGTGGATTTCCATGCGGATTTCGTAATAGGTCCCGATCTGGTCCACGCGGCGATTGCCTCCCGGCGGCGCCACCAAGCGTCCCCGGCGGCATCCCCCAGGCGTAGTCCGCATTCACGGCCCCGCCGTAGGCGGCCCACGTGGCCGGGCTGTAGTAGCGCACCGATCGGGTCACCTCGATCGCCAGGCGGTACCGCGTCACTTCCTCGCGCGGCTTGAACGGCTGCCCCGCACTGTTGGCGATCGGCGCGCCGTGGATGTCCTTGTCGATCGCCTCCTGGTATCCGACCCACCACATCCGCACCCCCGGCAGCGCGAACGTCAGATCGATGCTGCCGCCGGGCCACGTGCCGCTCTCCGAGCGCAGCATGGTGAATGTGCAAGTCACCCGCCAGAGCTTCGGGTTCTGGCGATTGCGCTGGCATCGCTGCTTGGTGCAAACGGCCCCGTAGTCGGTTTCGTTGCCTTTGGCGAACACGGTCAGCGCGCCAGGCACGGCCAGGCCGGATACGGGGTCGACGGCCTCCGACACGGTCTTCGGCCCATCCGCAACCGTGTCCGTCAGCACCAAGAAAATCCGCTCGTAGGATCGCCCCTCGATATCGGCGTCGCCGCCGCCGCTCTCGGGATCTTCGCGCACCCAGACGATTGCCATATCACATCTCGAAAACTACGGGTGAGCCGAGCGTCCGTAACTCCAGCACGGTCTCGCGCGTCGACGTGGCCGTGCTCGCCGTGTCGCCGCGCATCTGCCGCACGGATTCGGCCAGCTCCTGGACGCGCTTGATCAGCTCGGCCGAGTCTCGGTCTCCGCGCACGTCGCGGGCCATCGCATCGCGATCGGGCCGCCGCCCCTCCCGCTCCTCCGGCTCCCGGTAATCCCTCGGCCTCCGCGGCGCCGCCTGAGGCTCCATCGCCGGCGCCGGCGTGCCCCGCTCGGCAGCCGCCGCCACCGCGGGCACCGCCACGGCCGGCGGCTCGGCGCGCTCGACGACCACGCGGACCGGCTCCTCGACAATCTCCGGCACGGCCCTGATCTGTGGGACGGCCGGCTCGACCGGCTCCGGCGGCTCCGGCAGCGGCACCTGCCACGGCTTCAGCGGCGCGGGCGGCCTGGCCGCGTCGCCCACACGGTCGGTGTCGGGCGGCCGCGGCGCGGCTGCCGCCGCCGCGGTCACAGGCTCCGGCTCGATCCACACCATCGGCTCGATCGGGATCATCCGGCCGACGTCCTTCGGCGGCTCAGCCGGCGGAGTCGGCAGCGCCCTGAGCTGCTTGTCGAGCTCGAGCCGGGATCGCTGACGGTCCAGTGCCTCGAAATACTCCTGCGTCCCCGGCCCCACCGCCGTCGCTGTGGCGGCCTGGTTGGCCATCCGCTCGAGTTCCTCGCGGGCCTCGGCGATCGCCCTGGTGTATGTCTGCCAGTCGATCGCGCTCATCTCCAACAGCCGCCGGAGGTCCGCCTGCTTGGCCTCGTAGGCCTCCATCGGCGTCATCAGCGATTCGGTCAGCCTGGCGCCACGGCTTATCAGCGCTTGATGCTCCGAGGTCCGCCGTTCGAATTCGGCCATGTCGCGCTCGAGCCCCATCAATTCGTCGATCAGCTTTCTGGCGCGATCATACTGCTCGAAATCCACGTATCCCGGCGAGGCCTCGAATTCGCCGGCGCGCCACATCTCCTCCAGCCGCCGCTCCAGCGAGTGCAGGCCGCGGAACTCCAGGTCGCCCTCCATCGCCGCGATGAAGTCCCGCACGGCATCGCTGGCCGTCGCCATGATCTCGGGCGTATCGCCGACGACCTCGTTCAGCCGCCGCGCCGCATCCGCCGCATCTCCCACCCTGGGCGCCGCACCCTCCGCCGCCTTGCCGACCCGCTCCGTCTCCGTCGCCGTCATCCCCAGCAGCCCGCGTATCCGGTCGCCGAGCGCCTCGCCGAGCGCCATCGACTGCTCGCGGAGCACCTCCAGCCAGGTGACGACCACGTTCAGCCCCTTGGCGACCCATCCGAGCACGACCCCGAGCGCCTCGAGCAGTGGTGTAATCATCACGACGGACAGCCGTTCGAAGACGGTCTTCAGTTCCTTCCAACCGCGCGTGAAGGTTGGCAACTGCTTGTCGGCGACCTCCTTCGTCGTGCCGCCGGCCTTTCGCAGTTCCTCCTCGTACTGGCGGATCTTGTCGCTCGTGCCGAGCAGCGCCTGGAGCGCGGAAATAGACCTGTCCGAAAAACCCAAGTCCATCAACGTCGCCTTTTTGGCCGCGTCAGACATACCGGACAATCGCGTCTCCAGGTCGCTGACGATGTCGGCCATGTTGCGCAGCTCGCCGGCGGAATCAAACACGGCCACGCCGTTGGCCGCGAACGCCGCCGCGTTCTCGAGCGCCTTGGTCTGGAGGTCCCGCAGCACGATCGCGAACTGCGTCCCCGCCTCCGCCGACTTGATCCCCTGGTCGGCGAACGCCGCCAGCACGGCCACGCCCTCCTCCATATCCATCCCGACCGCGCGCATCGCCGCACCGGCCTTGTTTGTCAGTGCTTCAGAGAATTGCTGCACGCTCGCATTGGCCAGGGTGTTGGCTTTAACCAGCACGTCGGTCACGCGCGTCAGGTTCTCGAGGTTCTGCTGCGCGTCCTTAACCGTCAGCCCCAGCGCCGACTGCGCGTCGGTCGCCAGGTCCGTTGCCAGCGACAAGTCGAACATGCCGGCCTGCGCGAACTTTGCCACCTGGGGCAA
Organism: Planctomycetota bacterium; assembly: GCA_023621895.1. Classification (GTDB taxonomy): domain Bacteria; phylum Planctomycetota; class Planctomycetia; order Pirellulales; family Thermoguttaceae; genus JAAYCB01. The sequence continues at coordinate 348 of JAMOAF010000913.1, read as the reverse complement.
AGCGGCCATCGACTGCTGCGCGTCGAATCCGGCGGAGGCCAGGAAGTAGTACGCCTCGGCAGCCTCCGACGCGGAGAATTTCGTAGCCATCGCCACGTCCTTGGCCGTCCGCTCCATATCGAGCCGCATCTGCTGCGAGAGGTTCCCCATGATTGCCGTCGAGCTGGCCATCGCCTCTTCGAACGCCAGCGCCGGCTTGGCGGCCTTCATCGCGGTGTAGAGCACTCCCACGGCCGCGGTTGCCCGGGCAACGACGCTGGTGAACGTCGCCACGATCGACGTCGACCCGGCCACCTGCTGCCGGAACGAGCGCACCGAGTTCCCGGCGCGCTGCATCCCGCTCTGGAA
>JAMOAF010000917.1 GCA_023621895.1 Planctomycetota bacterium | reverse complement strand
AATCTCGTCAGCAGTTGGTTCGATGTCTGGGTACTTCTCGGCGAGCATCCTGTCTATGAAGGTCGCAGCACGCCCTCGACCAGCCAACACTTGCATCGACGCATGGATCGCCAAATACGCTCGATCCAAGCAGTTGTACTCCGAAAACGGCTTTTCGCTGCCGTATCTCAATCGGCGAGCGTAAGCTTTCAGGTCCTGCTCATACTTCGCCTGTGCCTCCTGACTCGGAGCCTGTTGCTGTTCCTTCACTCGCTCGATGTCACGTTGCATAACGTGAAGCCCACTCGGATCCTCAAACATCCCCGGCGAATTTCCCACATACCGGTACAGATTCGGATCGCCCGCGGCAAACCCGATCGGGTCCTCCGACAACCACCGGCCCACCCCCGGGTCGTACCAGCGGTTCAGGTTCCACTGCAAACCGGTGTCGTCGTCGAAGTAGCGGCCGGTGAAGCCGAAGATCGTGTCGACCGTGGGGCCCGACTCCGAATGGACCTTGCCAAAGGCCTCGTAGACCTTGTGGTTGGCGATCGTCGTGACGTTGGTCGCCGCGTTGTAGGTGGCCACGTCGCGGATCGTCCCCTGCCAGTCGGTCATCGGCCAGCGGACATCGCTCGGGCTGCCGGTGGCCACCTGCTCGTCGGCCAGGATCTGGTCGACCGCCGGACCCCACAGATAGCGGTGCGAAGGGACCGTGGCCGCGCCGTGGGCGAATTCCAGAATGGCCTCTTCGCCGTCGTAAACCCAGAACGTGTCGGTAAAGCCGCCGGCGCCCGCCCCGTCGGCGTCGAGTCGCCGGCGGACCAATCTATTGAAGGCGTCGTACTGGTACTGGACCTCTTTCGTCACCGTGCCGCCGGCCGACTTGAATTTCACCCCGGTGAGCCGGTTGCGGTGGTCCCAGGTGTATTCGGTCTTCGTGTTGTCGCTGATTTTCGTCCGCAGCGTGCGATTGCCCCGGGCGTCGTACTGGTAGTTGTAGACGCCGTCGCTTGCGAGCCGGTTCATCGCGCCGGTCGAATAGCCGGTGTTCGTGCGGTTGCCCGCGTCGTCGTAGCTATAGTTGACGTCGGCCGGCATCCCCGTGCCGGTGTAGTCGAGCGAATTGACCTGGTCGACCGTGTCGTAGCCGAAGTCGATTGTGACGGCCGAGGCGGTAGTGATCGTCACGTAGTCGAGCAGGTGCTCGTTGTAGCGGACGTCGTAGTCGATCGTGGTGATACCGCCGCCGTCGTATTTCATGTCCGTCAGCCGGCCCGCCTTGTCGTAGGCGATGTACTTCACCCGGCCCACGTACTCGCTCGTGTCGAGCGACGAATAGCGCCAGACGTAGCTGAGCCGGTCCGAGGCGTCGTAGGCCAGGTCGATCCGCTTGGCGGCCACGGCGTTGCCCCCGGTCTGGCTCTGCTGCGTGATCCGCGTGATTCGGTCCAGCGCGTCGAACGTGTAGTTGTTGACAAAATCGTTCGTTGTGTCCACCTTGGCCTTAAACTGCGTGCGGTTGCCGCCGGCATCGAACGCCTGGTCGACGACGACGCTGGAGGTCATGCCTCCAAGGGCATGGGTCGCCTGGGTGACGCGCCCGAGGGCGTCGTAGACGAAGGCGTAGCTGGCCGCCGCGCCCGAGGTGGCGTCGGCCGCGCCGACAAGCCGGCCGAGGTTGTCAAACGTGAACGGCATCGTGCGGATCGTCGTTCCCGCCGCGTTCTTCCAGCGCTCCTGGACGACGCGCCCCAGCTTGTCGAAATCGTAACGAGTGATCTGGTCGAGGCGGTCCTGCTTGTAGATCAGGTTGCCCGCCAGGTCGTAGAGATACGACTCGGTGCCGAAAGTCGTCTGCTCCGACAGGCGACGGTGGAGGTAGTCCGAGGTGTAGCTCGTGGCGCTGCCCACCGGGTCGGTGACTTTCTTCAGGTTGCCCAGGTTGTCGTATTCGAGCACCGTGTCGGCCCCGTTGTGGAGCGTCGTCCGCGTGAGGCGATCGAGGGCGTCGTAGTCGTAGGTCGTGTAGTGGGCGAGCGGATCGGTCATGCGCGCGAGATTGCCGAAGACGTCGTACTGGTAGCTCCACGCGTCGTCGAGCCCGGCCGCGTTGAGCACGACGCTGCCGGTCCCGTCGTTCCAGTTGATCGGGTCGACCGTCTTTCGCGTCGTGCGGCGGAGGGCGTCGTACTCGTAAGTGACGTTCCTCAGCTCGGGATCCTGCACCCGCGAGAGATTGCCCAGCGTGTCGTAAAAATACCGCGTCTTGGCCTGGAGCGTGGCGTTGTCCTTGATTTCCCGCGTGGTGCGGTGGAGCGCGTCGTAGACATAGGCGGTCACGTAGCCCCTCGGGTCGGTCACCGAGGCCAGGTCGCCCGCGGCCGAGTAAGCGTAGCTTGTGACCGGGCTCGCCAGCGGCCCGTTGCTACCCCCACCGGAGGTAAAATCATCCGGGTCGGGCAGCGTCACCGTCTTGATCCGGTCGAGCGCGTCGAACGTGTACTGCGTGAGCAACTCCTGGGCCCCCGCGGCGTTGTAGGTCTGAATCTGGCGGGCACGCCGACCCGCCGCGTCGTACTGGTAACGCGTGATCGGGCTTACGAGGCTGCCCGCCCCGTCCGGGTCCGGCAGCGTCACCTCGGTCAACTGCCCCAGGTCATTATAACTGTAGGTGGTGACTGCGCCGACGGGATCGGTCACCGTCTTGACCTGGCCGGCGGCGAAATACGTGGTGCTTGTGGTCGGCCGGTTCGTGCCGCCGAGCGTGTCCGGGTCGGGCAGCTTGACCGACGTTACCCGGCCAAGCACGTCGAACGTGTAATCGGTATCGAGGCTGGGGTCGTTGGCATTGGTGGTTTGCTCGCGGACGCGGTGCATTCGCCCGGCGCCGTCGAAGTAGTAGCGTTCGACGCGCCTGGGTAGGGCCCCCGCCCCGTCCGGGTCGGGGTAGATGGTCTTCCGCAGGCGGTTCATCGCGTCGTAGAGATGCTGGGTGAGGCGCGACTGGCCGGCCGGGTCGGACGAT
>JAMOAF010001162.1 GCA_023621895.1 Planctomycetota bacterium | reverse complement strand
CGGCCTACTTCCATTACGCTTCGCCGCGCGACGCTTCAAACGATGCTCGTTGTCCAGTGGCCAGCCTGGCCAAGATCGATCTGCCAGCGGCGATCAGCGTGGGGCTGGTTCGGCCCGGTAAGCACAACCGGAACCTCCAGTTGCTCGCGCGGACCGTGGACGCCGGTGGCCGGGTCTCCAAGCCGGTGTACTACGAAGTCGATGAGGCGCTGAAATTCGAGAAGCCTCGAGAGGATCGCAGCGCGGAAGTGCAGGAGATCGCCGCGGTCAACTGCAATTTCACGGTTGATGCGGCCTCCGTGATCATGAGCACCAAGAATCAGCAATACCGGCTGCCCAAGGGCGATCCTCGCTACGACCAGCCGTTTCCCGCCGGGTGGCCACGGGATATTCGCGAGTGCCAGTCGGAGCGGTACCTGGTGAATGTGCATGGCACGTTCTATGAAATGCCGCGGCAAAATGGCCTGCCGCAGATCAAGCCCGTGTGCAGCCACGGCCGGCAGATCATGGACTTCTGCACCTGGCGCGGATTGCTGGTGATGACCGGCAACCGGACCGACGCCCAACCCGACGGCCAGTACTTCCACTGCGGCTCCCAGGGCGTCGGGCTATGGTGCGGCAACGTTGACGACCTGTGGCGTCTAGGCAAGCCGGTGGGCAAGGGCGGCCCGTGGCTCGCCACCCCCGCGACCCCCGGCAAGCCCTCCGACCCTTACCTGATGACTGGCTATGACAAGAAGCGGATGGAGTTGGCGCACGACGCCGCCGAGGCCGTCGAGTTTGCAATCGAGGTCGATATCGACCATGCCCAATGGATGCCTTACCAGACGTTTGTCGTGCCCGCCGGGCGGACCATGATCCACGAATTCCCCGAAGGGTTCCAGGCACATTGGCTGCGCGCGACGGTCAACCGCGCCTGCAAAGCGACCGTGCAACTGACGTACGAGTGAAAGGCCATGAACTGCGATCTGCTCGGGGAGGGCGACTGGAATAGCAACTTTGCCAATAATCCTCAGGAGCGAAAAGGAGGAACGTTATGCTTTGGTCAGCAGTAGTACTGTGCGGATTGGTCTGCGGCGAAATCGAGATCGACGCAAAATATCCCGGCGGAAATATCGTGGTCGACAGCATCGACAAGGAGGTCGTCCGGTTGAAAACCGACCTGCGCGACACGGCCGGCTGGTGGTTTTACTGGAACTTCCGCATTCGCGGGGCGCAAGGGAAGATGCTGCGCTTCGAGTTCGACCGCGAGCCGATCGGCCTGCTCGGACCGGCCGTGAGCAACGATGCCGGCGTCACCTGGCGCTGGCTCGGGCCCCAGAGCAGCGACACTCGCTCCTTCACCTACCAATTTGCACCCCAAGAGAGCGAGGTGCGATTCGCCTACACGATTCCTTATCTCCAGGCCGACTGGGAGCGGTTCCTGGCGTCGCACCGCGGTCGATCGATGCAGCCCGCCGTGCTCTGCAAGTCGCGGCACGGGCGCGACGTGGAGTGCCTGTACTTCGGCTGGACCGGTCGTCCCGCGGGAGTCGCGGTCGAGAAGCCGGCCGCTCGGGTGGTCGTCACGTGCCGCCACCATGCCTGTGAGTCCTCGGCCAATTACGTGCTGGAAGGGCTGATCGCCGCGGTACTCCAGCCAGAAACCGAGGAGACCCGCTGGCTGGCCGCGAACGTGGCTTTCCTCGCGGTGCCGTTCGTCGACAAGGACGGAGTCGAGGAGGGCGACCAGGGAAAGAATCGGCGTCCTCGGGACCACAACCGCGACTACGTGGGCGAGTCGGTCTACCCGGAAACCAAGGCGGTCCGGCAGCAAGTGCCGCAATGGCTCGCCGGCGGACCGGGCGTGGCCATCGATCTGCACAGCCCCTGTATTCGCGGTGACTACGACACCTGGATCTACCAGGTGGGCTCGCCGGTGGAGCGCATCGCGCCGGAGCAACAGCGGTTTGCCGAGATCCTGGCCACGGCGGCCCGGGGAACTCTACCCTACCGCAAGACGAGCTTTCTCCCCTTTGGCAAGGCGTGGAACAAGGCGGGGAATTATCAGGCAGGCATGGCGTTCGACCGCTGGGCGGCTGAGCGCCAGGAAATGCGGCTAGCCACCAGCTTTGAAATCCCCTACGCCCAGGCCAGTCGCGTGGAGGTCAATTCGACCAGCGCTCGGGCTTTCGGTTGCGACATCGCCACGGCACTCGCAGCATACCTTCGCACGTTCGCCACGCCAACGGTCGGTAGTCGGCCTGAGGGCACGCCCTGAAACGCGGAGAGAATGGCTGGGTTATCCGAAGGACGCAAAGGAACGCTGGGGAGTGATGTGGCGGTTTACCGGGTGGCCGTCAATGCGATTTCCACTTTGAAGGGTCATGCCGCCTGTAACTGCTCTTCATTGAATATGTCATCGAATTTCGCCCCGCGGAAATCGGCGTTCAAATCAAGAACCGAAATCACACCAAACGCAGCGAACGCCCGCCAGGGTCCGCTTCCTGCCCCCCGCGGCCGTTATACTTGCCCCAGCAAGACCACGTAGTTCTTGCCGTATTTCTTCGCGCACTTCGGGCACGTCGTGTAGTAGAAGAGCAACCGCTTCAAGCGCTTGTTCTTCGACTCGACGTATTTGCCCATCTCGCCGATCCAGCGGCGGATGTCCTTGTACGGCCCCTCGAACACCTTGGTGAGAAAGGTGCCCGAGAGAGTCGCCATCGAGGCGCCCGGCACCTTCCTTGAAACGGCGATGTACACGTCGGCGCCCCAGAGGGAATTTTCATCGCAGACGACGATCGGCTCATCGGCAAGGGCGTCAGCCGCCTCGATCCGGCCGATGTTTCGCTTCATCACGGAGCCGAAGTTGAGCGGAATGTGAAGAAAGCTGCGAATCCGGTCCTTCACAAACGGCTTGTCGCGCCAGACAATCTCCTTGTCATTCCAAGGCTCGGGATCGAACCGTGGGCAACAGCTCGGTGTTTCAATTGCCATTGTCGCGCCTCCAACGGAACGGGGTGTGAAGTCA
>JAMOAF010000591.1 GCA_023621895.1 Planctomycetota bacterium | reverse complement strand
AGCCGCGTGGGCTTGCCCCGCGCTTCGTTTGTCATTCAGATAGCCGCGTGGGCTTGCCCCGCGCTTCGTTTGTCATTCAGATAGCCGCGTGGGCTTGCCCCGCGCTTCGTTTGTTATTCATTTAGCTCGTCACGAGCCGCCCGCGGAGCGGCGAGGGTGTGCGCTTCAGAGAACCGGCCGGCCCTGCTACAATAGCCGCCGGTGAGCCACTGACGAAGCTGCAACCTGCCATGCATAGCGTAAAGGAGCGGGACCGGCCATGCCCCGATCATCGCCTACCCCGGCACTCGACTTTCTCGTTTCCCGCGAGCGGTTTCTCCCCGTCAAAGCGGACGCCATCCTTCGCGAGGTGCTCCAGTCGCCCTCCCTCTCCGCGGAACAACGGCGCCAGTTCGGCCTCTTCCTGCAAATGGTCCGAGCCAGGTTCCATTTCGAGTTTCTCGAACAGATTCAACGGCTCACACGGCTTTACGACCCCTTCGATCCGGACCGCGACACCCAACTGCTCCGCCAGTGGACCCCGGACGAGCGCGAGCAGGCCTTTTCCGAACTCCGTTGCCGCTACCGCGACCTGCTGCTCGGCGGCAACTACGTGCAGCTCACCCGCGAGCAGTTGGTGGCCTGCATGGAATCGCGGAACCGCTTCGGCCTGGCGATCCGCGTCAATCTCGACGACTACGAGGTCCTCGACGTCTTCTACCGGGGCATTCGCCAGGGAGAGCACCCCTACCGGAATTGGTCCACGTGCTTTCGCATGAGAATGGCTCCGGTTCGCGTCTTTTCGCGCGTGGCGATTCTCGTCCGCCACAAACGGGACGGAAGACGCAAGCAGCCGAAGTCCGACGTCGTGCTCGTCAAGCTCTTTAAAGACATCGTCCTCGAAGACCTCAAGATGACCTCTCCGGAAGTCCGCGTGCAGATGAAGCTGCTCGACAAGATCAAGGTCGGCGGCACCGTGGCCGGCGGGCTGGCGGCGCCGATCGTCAAACTGCTGACCGCCGCCATCATCTCGCCGGTCCTGCTGCTGGCGGTCGTCGGTGGCTGCACGGTGGCGTTTTTCAAGGGCCTGTTCAGCTTTCTCACCAGCAAGACCAAGTACATGCAGAGGCTCTCCTCGAACCTCTATCACAAGAGTCTGGCCAACAACGCCAGCGCGCTGGCGCTGCTGGTCGACGCCGCCGAAGCCGAAGAAACCAAAGAGCTGCTCACGGCCTACCACGTCCTCTTGAGCGAGCCCGATCGCGGTTTCACGATCCAGGAGCTCGACGCCCGGGTGGAGCAGTGGCTGAAGGATCGGTTCGGCCTGCCGGAGGTCGACTTCGAGGTCGACGACGCGGTCCGCAAATTGATCGAAAAGGAACTCATCGAGGTCCGCCAGCAGGCCTCCGCCGACGGCACGACTCGCCGCATCCTCAAGGCGTGCGACCTGGCGACGGCCCTGGAGCGTCTTGACCGCTGGTGGGACGATTATTTCTCCCCGGCGCGCTCGGCAGGCGCCCAGCTCGCCCCGGAATGCTCCCGGTCCTGATCGGGCGGCGGCGGTCGCCCGCCCTCGCCCATCTTCGCCAAGGGCTCGTTCCCCCGCCCCCGATCTACATCGACGCGAGGATTTTTTTCAGCCCGGCCAGCGAGAGGGCCACGCACTCCATCGGCGGCATGCGATCGGGGTAGGCTTCCTGCTCGATGGTCAGCCACTCGGTGCCGCCCGCGTCGCGGCAGGCATCGAAGACCGGCACCCACTTGACCGAGTCTTCGCCGAGGATCGCGCGGCCCTTGTCCCCGCCGACCATTGTCGGCTTGCAGTGGATGATCTGGCTGCGGCCCGGGTACTTGCGGATCATCGCCGCCGGGTCGTAGCCCGCGGCAGCCGTCCAGCCGACGTCCTGCTGCAAGACGACATCGCTGGTGGTCCTCTCGGCGAACAGCTCCCAATAGGTTTTGTCGCCGTCCTTCTGGAACTCGCGCGTGTGGTTGTGGTAGCCGGTCTTCATGCCGACCTTCTTGAGGTTCTCGGCGGCCTTGTTGAAGATTTCGGCCAGTTCCTTGCTGGCGTCCGGCTGGTAGAATCGCCCGTCGCCCGGCACGATCAGGTATTTGCAGCCGAGCGTCTTGTGGAACTCGATGGTCTTGGGCAGGGCGTCGCCCACCAGGGCGCCGGTGCCGATGTGCGTGCCGGCGACCTTGAGGCTCAACTTGTCGAGCGTCTTGCGGAGGCCCGCCGCGTCGTTCTGGTACTTGTGATACCCGGCGAACTCGACGGCCTCGAAGCCCATTTCGGCGACCTTGGCCAAGGCGGCGTCGAAGTCGGCAGCGCAGTCGCCGCGGATCGAATAGAGCTGGAGGGCGATGCCCGCTTTCGGCGCGCCCTTGCCCTGGGCGATTGCCGCGGCCCCCGGCATGCCGAGGGCCAGCGCTCCGGCCGCCGCGGCCTTGAGCATTTCACGGCGCGAGAGGTTATACAGTTCAATGGCCATGCTGTGTCTCCTGATTGATCTGTTGAATGGAACCGGCAAGCCGCCGGCGGCCGCGATCTCCAGCGCGGCAGGGATCGCCGCCGGCGGTTGGCAGCATCGGCGAGCCGGCCTTTCAGATTAGCATACGGGAGGCGGCGTGGCCACTTTCCGGGCGATTGTCACGGATTCTCGGGGTGGAGCCCCGCTCCTGGATCCTTCGGTTCTTGCTTCAGAGGCGCGTGGAGGTCCTGTGCGTCGGTGACGCTGGCATCCCCACCCCCACACCCGAAGAGGCACGGCGAGATCAGAATCACAAGGAACATCAACGGAGAACACAAATAGCGCGTCATCATGGTCGCTCCTCTAGACTACGTAGTCACACAAATTCCCAGCGCCCGCTCGCATTGCCCGGCCGCCGTGGCTGGTGGCGAACAGACCTTCAAATGCAGCACGCCTTTAACATATCGCCATACTCTGCCCCCTGGCCTTGCATGGAAGAGGCGGCTGGAGTAGCCTTGCATCCCGCGATGGTTCGTGCTCGTTTCCTGCGATTGGTCAG
>JAMOAF010000869.1 GCA_023621895.1 Planctomycetota bacterium | reverse complement strand
CGACAGATTTCCGGTCAGCGGGGACTATTGCCATCCTGCCGACAAAGGCACCCGGCGGCCGGAGCGAAAAAAAGACTGCATGCTATTCGATTACGACGCCCTTATGAAACACGGCGTGGCAGTCGTCGCAGCTCTTTTGAAGCGCCGCCATCGCCTCGGTCGCGGCATCCAGCGACTTTTCGTGCGAGGCCCTGTTCATCGCCGCCGCCGCATCACGCATCTCGATGCAGTACTGATACCACTTCTGAACCTCGTCCGGCTTTTCCGTTTCGTCGGCGTTGGGCATGCTGCCGTGGGCGATGACCGCGATCGCCGCCGCTCCGCCGGCAAGTCTCTCGATGTTCCTGTCAAACCTGCGGATGTCTCGCTTCATCCGCATATGAATCAACGGGACTTCACCCATCAACGGCGCCATGGCGGCGACTTTCATCCATTTGAGCGAGGATGGATCGCCGGTCGAGAACAACGCAGCCCTGGCGTTTTCCACGCCTTTCTTGGCCGACTGGTAGTCCGCTGCCTTGGCCAGGTCCAGAGCGGCTTTGATCAGCCCCGGGGCAGCCTTCTTGAACTGGCTTGGTTGGTCGTGCAGCCCGACGGCCAGCGCAATAACCGCCAAGGCGTGTGACTTTTTCTCCAGCTTGGTCACCGCCTTCGCATCAACCCTGCTGGTCGCGTCTCGGTATTCCGACTCGTCCTGGACACATTTCTCCAGCTCGTCGAGGTAGAACTTCACCTGGCCGTCGAGATCGGCGACGGGCACGATTCTCGAGAGAGGCGGCGATTGTGGCAAGTCGGCGGCCAATAGCCCGCTGGCCGCCAGCGCCGCCGCGGCCAAGGCCGCCAGCAGGATGGGTCGTGGGAGATTCATGCAGCACTCCTTTACTGGTTCGATCGTTGATGCCGCCACGCGGCACGTGAAATGCAAATTGTCTGTCCTGGGTTCCCCACAGCACACTTGGGTTCCCAAAGCGCACCTGGTTCCCAAGCTCCAGCTTGGGAACCAACAGGACGGGGCCTATAAACCAGCAGAGTTTGCCAGTTTGCCGCCGGTGTGTCAAGAAAAGAAGCGGACGGCGGGTCGAAGGGGGGGACGACCGCCGTCCGCGGGGGAGATAGAGTCACACGAGTGTGTGTCTTGCAGCCGCTGCGGGCAAAGGGGGGATAGCCGCAACGGCTGCTGGAGGTGTGTGTTGCGTATCCACAGGTTGATACGCAAGCAGAAGGCAAACGGTTCGCAGGCCAGACACAGAATTTCGCGGAATTTTTCCAGCTAGGATCCAAGCCCGGGACATTTGGCATGAAAACCGGAACCCGGTTGGTTTTCGGCAGCCAAACGCGTAGAATACGGGTTTTCCTGGCTGTTCTTCACTCGAGCACACAAGCGGCCAGCCTAGCGGAGCCGTGTTGCTCCACCATTGGGCGGGGACCCCCTTGAGAGGGCCTATGGCGAAGGCAACGTACAAAGATGCGGGCGTTGATCTCGAAAAATATGCCGACGCCATGGCGCGGCTGCCGCGGCTGGTATCGCGAACTCACACGCCCCGCGTAATGAAACTCGAGGGGGGGTTCGCCGGTCTGTTCCGGTTGGACTTTCCGGGGCCGCTATTCGCCCGCCGTTACAAATCGCCGGTGCTGATTGCGTGCACCGACGGCGTGGGCACCAAGCTGAAGGTGGCTTCCGCGATGGGAGTCCACGACACGGTGGGGATCGACCTGGTTGCGATGTCGGTCAACGACGCGATTTGCTGCGGGGCCGAGCCGCTGTTTTTCCTCGATTACGTGGCGATGCCGAAGGACGACCCCCCTCTGCTGGAGCGGATCGTCCACGGGATCACCGAGGGGTGCATTCAGAGCGATTGCGCGTTGCTCGGCGGCGAGACGGCGATTCTTCCCGACGTCTACCAGGAGGGCGACTACGATTTGGCCGGATTCTGTGTCGGCGCGGTCGATCGGCAGGGTGTCATCGATGGCTCGGCGATCGCGCCGGGCGACGCCGTCCTGGGAATCGCGTCAAGCGGACTCCACTCAAACGGGTTCAGCCTGGCGAGGAAGGTGGTTTTCGAAATCGCCGGGCTTTCCGTCGCCGACCACGTGGACGAGCTGGGCATGACGGTGGGCGAAGCGTTGCTGACACCGACGCGAATCTATGCCCGGCCGGTCCGTGCCGTGCTCGCCCATTACAAGGTGAAGAACGTGGTTCACGGAATTGCCCACATCACCGGCGGCGGGCTCCACGACAATCTTGCGCGGATCCTGCCCGAAGGCGTCCGGGTCTTTATCGATCGCGATAGTTGGCCCGTACCGCCGGTTTTCTCCTGGATCGAGCGGCTGGGAGATATTGAGAAGAGCGAAATGGCCCGCGTTTTCAACATGGGCGTCGGGCTGGTGCTGGTCGTCAGCCCATTCTTCGCCGAAAGCATCCGCGGCCAGTTGGCCGATCTCGGCCTGCGGAGCTGGGTCATCGGCCGGGCGGAACCGGGCCAGAAGGGCGTCGCCTGGAGCGCGTAGGAATTGGCTCGATCGGTCCGCACCACCAGCGCAAGGAAGCGTTTGGGTGGAAAAGCGACCTGCGATGCCGCAAGGATCGCCACGTGTCGAAATGCAGTGGTCGACTCGGCTCCGATGTCCACACCCGAAACGCCAGACCGCAGCAACGTCTATCAAGCGCCGATGTCGGCCGTGCCAATTCCCTTTCGTGGCTCGTTAACCGTTTCCGACGTGTACGCCGCCATTTCCCTCGCGCAACCGCTCGGCAACGAGATCGCGTTATGGGTCGTCCGGGCATTCCTTGTGGCGGCTCTAATCTACATGTGTTGGCTCACGGGGCATGCACATAACGACGGCGAGCACAATCTGGCGCGCATGGCGTTCGTTGGTGTCATCATCGCCCTGCTTCCGATATGGACGTGCAAGGCTCCGCTTGTCGTTGTTGCCCTGTCGTTTGTCCTCGGTGGGTGCGAGAATAAGTTGGCTCAACCGCCGATCCCTATTGCTTCCCCCAGGGTTATTTCGGTT
>JAMOAF010000577.1 GCA_023621895.1 Planctomycetota bacterium | reverse complement strand
CCCGCGATCTTCCAGATTCACGTCCGCAACGCCGGCCAGGTGGCCGCCTCGGGCGTGGAAATCCGCGACGAGATTCCCCGCGGCGCGAGGCTGCAAAACACCAAGCCGCAGGCAAATCCTTTGCGGTCGCCCTCTCCCGTGCGCACGGTGGCGGCCTCGAGTCCTGCGCCGACAGCCGGGAGCCGGCCCGGCGTACCGGCCAGCACCAGTCGGGCGCCTGCCGAAACGAGCAGCGGTTTTTCGTTGAGCGAAGCGACAAACACCGGCATAGTGCCAGTCCTGACAGCGCCCGTCGAAACGCCGAAAGTCTCGCCGGGCGCCGCCCAAACCGAGGCGATCCCTGATGCCGCGCCTCCCCCGGCGAATCCCATGCCGCCCATCTCGCCCAATTTCGGCACAATGCCAACGGCAGCCGAGCAGGCCACGGTCGCCACGGCGAAAAATGCTACAGCCCAACAGCCCGGCGCCGACACTTCGCCGCTCGTCGCAGCGCCGAGCTTCTCCAACCTGCCCCAATTCGGCGGCTCCAATTCCGAGCCGGGCCTGATTCCCCAGCCCGCCGCCTCGCCGGCGCCCCAGCCGATCAACACGCTCGCCGATTCATCGCCCGGCCCCGCGATCTTCCAGATTCACGTCCGCAACGCCGGCCAGGTGGCCGCCTCGGGCGTGGAAATCCGCGACGAGATTCCCCGCGGCGCGAGGCTGCAAAACACCAAGCCGCAGGCATCGCAAAGCGCGCAGGGCGGACTTGTCTGGAAGATCGGAACACTGAACCCCAACGAGGACGTGACGGTCGAGATCGAGTTGATGCCGACCGATGAGGGCGAAATCGGCAGCGTGGCGACCGTGCAATTCCAAACGGAAGCCTCGGTACGCGTCAAGGCCACCCGCCCGCTCTTGGCGATCGAGACCGAAGGACCCGAAAAGGTCCTCAAGGGCGAACAGGTCATGCTCAAAATCACGGTCTCGAATCCCGGCAGCGGAATCGCCGAAGGCGTCGTGGTCGAAGAGCACGTCCCGGCCGGGTTCCGCCATGCCGCCGGCGCTGAATTGGAGTACGAGATCGGCAACCTTGCACCGGGCGAGAGCCGCGAGCTGGAACTGGCGATGGAAGCGGTCCATGCCGGTCCGCTCGTCAACGTGATCACCGTCCGGGGCGAACCGAACCTGCGGACCCAGAACCAGAAATCGATTGAAGTCATCGCACCCCAATTGCAGGTTGCCGTCGAGGGGCCGAACCGGCGCTACCTGGAACGCGAGGCCGTTTACAGCCTTTCCGTCCGCAATCCCGGCACCGCCCCGGCCAGGCAGGTGGAGATGGCCGTGGAATTGCCGCCGGGAATGAAGTTCGTCAGCGGGTCAAACCAGGCATACTACGAGGAAAACACGCGGACCGTGCACTGGAAGCTCGAAGAAATCCCGATCCAGGACGGGCCGCCGCCGGTCCAACTGACCTTGATGCCCGTCGAGGCGGGGCAGCATACCCTGCGACTCGTTTCGTTCGACAACAGCGGCGCATCGGCCGAGGTGGAACAGGCCGTCGTCGTCGAAGGCATCTCCGCCCTGTTCTTCGAAGTCGCCGACATGGACGACCCGATCGAGGTCGGCGGCCAGACGATGTACGAGATTCGCGTCGTCAACCAGGGCTCGAAGGAAGCAACGAACGTGCAACTCGCCGCCGAACTGCCGCCGGGGCTAAAGCCGATCGCCGCCGAAGGGCCGACGCGCCACGGGATCGAATCCGGCCGCGTGGTCTTCGCTCCGCTGCCCCGATTGGCCCCGAAGGCCGACACCACCTACCGGATACGCGTCCAAGGCGTGCAGCCGGGAGACCTGCGGATGAAGGTCCAGGTCGTGACGGATGAGATTCGCACGCCAATCACCAAGGAAGAAAGCACGCGGGTGTACTCGGACCAGTAAGGTTCGAATTGGACTGGAGCGGATCGGAGCGTTTCGCTACGCTTTCCGGACGATTGCGGTCAACCTTGCGGCACGCACTTCCGTAGAGGCAGTCCATGCTGAAGCTACCCCGTCTGCTCCTGCTCGCGGCGATCGGGCTGGGGGCCTATTACTTTTTTACCCACTATCGCCTTGACGGCCTGGAAAACATCGAGGTCAAGCCGCTCGGCGGATCGCCGGCCGGTTCAAAACCGCCGGACTCGCCGGGCGCCGCCCCCCAGGTGGCTCCGAAAAAGAAGCCGACGATACGCATCGCCACGGCGAACCTCGGCCCCCTGGACCGCCGGAAACTCGACGATCGGAACATCGCTCCTTTGCTCGGCGAGATCATCCGCCGCTACGACGTGGTTGCCGTGCAGGACGTGCGCGCGCAAAGCCAGGGGCTCGTGCTCGATCTGCTCGAGATCGTCAACCGAGGCGGCGCCGCCTACGACTTCGCCATCGACCGCCGCGTGGGGCGCGAACCGGTGGAGACCTACGCCGCCTATTTCTTCGACCGCGCGGTGGTCGAAATCGATCGCACCACCGTCTGCGAGGTCAACGACCCGGCCGACCAGTTCCTCCACAAGCCCCTGGTGGCGGCTTTCCGGGTCCGCGGCCCGCGGCCCGAGGAGGCCTTCACGTTCACGCTGATCAACGTCCAAATCGACCCCGCCCAGGCCGAGCTGGAATTGGACCTCTTGGCCGGCGTCTTCCGCGCCGTGCGCGGCGACGGCCGGGGGGAAGACGACGTGATCGTGCTCGGCTCGCTGGGCGCCGACGAGCAGGGCCTTGGCGGCCTGGGACGCATACCCCACATAATGTGGTCCGTCGCCGGCCGGCCGACGACGACCCTCGGGACCCGGTTGGCCGACAACATCCTCTTCGACAGCCAGGCGACCACCGAGTTTGTGGGCCGATCCGGCGTCTTGGACCTCGTCCGGGAGTTCGACCTGACGATCCGCCAGGCGATCGAGGTCTCGGACCATCTGCCCGTCTGGGCCGAATTCAGCTCCTACGAGGGCGGCCAGGTGGGCCGAATCGCCGAGGCCAACTCCGGGGCCGCCCGCTGACCGGCGGTGATCCAATGAACCTGACCGATCGATTTTCCGACGCCGTGGTCGCGGCTCTCCGCCTGCATCGCGGCCAGGTGCGCAAGACATCCACCGTGCCCTACGCGTCGCACCTGCTTCGCGTCGCCGGCATCGTCCTGGAGCACGGCGCCGACGAGGACACGGCGATCGCCGCCGTGCTGCACGACGCCGTCGAGGACCAGGGGGGCGCGCGGACCGCCGAGCAAATCCGCCGCCAGTTCGGCGAGCGCGTGGCCAGCGTCGTCCACGAGTGCAGCGACACCGACCAGACTCCCAAGCCGCCCTGGCGAAAACGCAAGGAAGACTACCTGGCGCACCTCGCCTCGGCCTCGCCGTCCGCCCGGCTGATTGCCGCGGCCGACAAGCTCGACAACACCCGGTCGCTCTTGGCCGACTACCGGCGGATGGGCGAGGCGGTCTGGCAACACTTCCGCGGCGGCCGCGAGGGCACCCTCTGGTACCTCCGCTCCGTTTGCAGCATTCTCCAAAAGGTCGATCCCAGCGCCTTGGTCGATGAACTGGACCGGGCGGTAAGGGAATTGGAGCGGGAGGCGGGGCCGCGCGAATGACGAATGACGAATGACGAATGACGAATG
>JAMOAF010000879.1 GCA_023621895.1 Planctomycetota bacterium | reverse complement strand
GATCTGGTCCTACGATCGCTGGCACTTCCACCGCCGCGGCATCGACTACGAGAACCGCGTCCGCGGCTGGCACGATTACTTCAACCGCCACGAGGATCGCCGCCCGCCCCACACCTGGCATGACCAGCAACGATTCGTCGAGAAGAACCGCGGCTACGAGCACCTGAAACAGGTGGTCCTGGCCGAGGACGTCAAGCAGGTCCTGTCCAAGCGCGATCGCCACGTGCATCCGATCGGCGACGATGTCCGCCGAGAGATGCGCGCCAGCGCCATGGAGGTTCGCGACAAGGTCGTGGAGGCAAGACGCGTTAGTGAAGACAAGGGACGGCCGGAGGGTCCGCCGCGGTCGGGGACCGACGTGCTCAAGGAACGGTTGAGACTGCCGGAGACGCCCGATCTGCGCCATGTCCCTCGGCACACCGCCGATCGTGCACCCGAGTTGAAACGCCAGCCGATTGACCGCGGGCGGATGCCGAACCCGGAGCGCGGCAAGCCGAACGAGGGCGTGCCGGCGGAGAGGACGCCGCGGGTCGAACGGCCGGCCACGCCCCCGGGACTGAAACTACCCGAACGCCCGAAGCCGGGAGAGAGACCGCCGGTCGACCGCGGGCGGACGCCGCGTTTAGATCGCGGCAAGCCGAACGTGACCGTGCCGGCCGAGAAGACGCCGCCGGTCGAACGGCCGGCCACGCCCCCGGAAGTGAAACTGCCCGAAGGCCCGAAGCCGGCGGAGAGGCCACCGATCGACCGCGGGCGGACGCCGAACCCGGATCGCGGCAGACCGAACGTGACCGTGCCGGCCGAGAAGACGCCGCCGGTCGAACGACCGGTCACACCCCCGGAATTAAAACTGCCCGAAGGCCCGAAGCCGGTGGAGAGACCGCCGATTGACCGCGGGCGGACGCCGAACCCGGATCGCGGCAAGCCGAACGAGAGCGTGCCGGCCGAGAAGACTCCGCGGGTCGAACGACCGGCCACGCCCCCGGAATTAAAACTGCCCGAAGGCCCGAAGCCGGCGGAGAGACCGCCGATTGACCGCGGGCGGACGCCGAACCCGGATCGCGGCAGGCCGAACGTGACCGTGCCGGAAATGAAGACGCCGCGGGTCGAGCGACCGGCCACGCCCCCGGCAAAATCGCCGAGCGCTTCGCCGGCGCCGAAGGTCCAAATACCCCAATTGCCGGCGGCGGGAAACCGGGAAGTCAGCCGCCCGCCGCAGCCGAATGTCAGGCTGCCGCAGACCCGGAGCTCGGCTGATGTTCGGGCAGGCAGTGCCAGCCGTGCCCGCCCGAGCTACACGCGCCCGCCGGCGGTGACACGTCAAACCGGCGGCCAGCGGACGGGCCGAGTGGAGGCTCCCTCCGCCAGGAGCGGACGGGTGGCGAATCGCCCGAGCGACGACAGGGACCGTGGCGGAGGAGACCGCGGCAGGGCCAAGTGATCGGCCGCGGCGGGCAGTCAATCCGGCGCGCGATCCGAGGCGCGTCTGCCGCGCCCTCTTGTTCGGCTCTGCCGCGGGGCGGGTCTATCGCAGCGCGGCGCAGGCGCTTACAATCACCCTTCTCAGCGCTGCGGCAAGAGCCGGAAATCGAGCATCGCTGATCGTGGGCGTCACAATCCAAGGAGAGAGTCATGGTCAGGCTGTCTGCGTCAATTGGGCACATCGGCCTCTTGGCCGTTTTCATCGGCGCCGCCGCGGCGCCGGCGCTGGCCTCCGAACTGGTTGCGCCGGGCGCGAAAGTTGAATTGCTCGCCGGCGGATTCATGTTCACCGAAGGGCCGGCCTGCGACGCCGAGGGAAACGTCTACTTCACCGACATTCCCAACGAGCGGATTCACAAGTGGTCGGTCGACGGCAAGCTGACGACGTTTCGCGAAAACAGCGGCAAGGCCAACGGGCTGTACTTCGACCGCGAAGGAAACCTGCTCGCCTGCGAAGGGGGCAACCGCCGCCTGACCTCGATCTCACCCGGCGGAAAAGTCACCGTTCTGGCCGATGGCTTTCAGGGCAAGAAGCTCAACAGCCCGAACGACCTCTGGGTGGATCCGAAGGGGGGCGTCTACTTCAGCGATCCTCGCTACGGGCAGGAGGACGGACTGGAGCAGGACGGCTTTCACGTCTATTACCTGCCGCCCGATCGCAAGGAGCTGGTCCGCGTCATCGGCGATCTGGTCAAGCCCAACGGAGTGCTCGGCGCCGCCGACGGCAAGACCCTTTACGTGGCCGACGCGGGCGGCGGCAAGACGTACGCCTACCGCATCCAGCCCGACGGCTCGCTCACCGACCGCAAGCTGGCCGCGCCGGTCGGCGCCGACGGCATGACGCTCGACGAGCGGGGCAACCTCTACCTCGCCCGCAACGTGGTCCACGTCTACAGTCCCGAGGGTAAAGCCATCACCACGATCGAGGTCCCTGAACCTCCGGCCAACGTCTGCTTCGGCGGCAAGGACCGGAAGACGCTGTTCATCACGGCGAGGAAGGGCCTGTACGCGGTGCGGATGAACGTCCGCGGGCAGTAGCCGGGCATCTTGCCGAGCAGGTTCGACTCTCATCGCCAATCAGGAGGAGCACCACAAGCGGATCTCGTTCCAGGACGAGTTTCGGGCGCTCTGCCAAAAGCATGGGATCGCACTTGACGAACGTTACGCCTGGGATTGACCAGCGCGGTCATCCACTTTCTTTAGGACCGCCCCGTTGGGGCTGGCCGCGTTTTGCGCGGCTCCCGACCCAGGGTTGCGCACCGGCTCGTTTCACTCGCCGTGCTCCACCCTGGGCTGGCTTAGGAGTGTCCCTTCGGGACGGGAAGAAAAAAAGCGAGTCGACCTTGGCGAGGTGAAAACCTTAGTGGTCCATTTCAGAAATGATGTCAAGGTTCCTTGCGCCCGTCGGGAGCGGCTCCTTTGATGTCGCGCAATCGCTACAGCATTTCGATCGAGAGCGATATGAACTCGGCGGAAGATGGCGGTAGTGGACCGTGATCGGGAGATGCGGATTCAAGCCCCGGAAACCCGGCGGTG
>JAMOAF010000743.1 GCA_023621895.1 Planctomycetota bacterium | reverse complement strand
GATGGTGTCCCATCCGTTGACCAGACACTCCTTCTTGAACGGATGGATATCAAACGGAATAGTCTGGCCTCCAGGCCGGGTGATCGTCTGTGCCGGAAGGTCGACCGTCAGGCGGTAACCTTCCGTGGCCCGGACATCGCGGAACAACTCCTCGATGGTATCCGCCGGCAACACGATGGGAAGCAGCCCGTTGTTGAAGCAGTTGTTGTAGAAGATGTCGGCGAACGATGGGGCCAGAATGCAGCGGAACCCGTAGTTGTCGAGGGCCCACGGGGCGTGTTCGCGCGAGGAACCGCACCCGAAATTGTCTTTGGCGAGCAGGATCGAGGCGCCGGCGTACCGGGGAGCGTTCATCTCAAAATCGGGATTGGGCGTCCCGTCATCGTTGAAACGCCAGTCATAGAACAAATAGTTTTCGTAGCCGGTTCGCTCGATGCGCTTGAGAAACTGCTTGGGGATGATCTGGTCGGTGTCGACGTTGAGCGCCTCGAGGGGCGCGACGATGCCCGTGAGCGTCGTGAATGGCTTCATGCTATTTGAACTCCCAGTTGCGAACGTCTACGAAATGGCCTTTGATGGCCGCGGCGGCGGCCATGGCGGGGCTGACGAGGTGGGTGCGCCCGCCCTTGCCCTGGCGCCCCTCGAAGTTCCGGTTGGAGGTGGCCGCGCACCGGTCGCCCGGCCGAAGCACGTCGGCGTTCATGGCCAGGCACATGGAGCACCCCGCCTCGCGCCATTCGAACCCCGCTTCCCGGAAAATCCGGTCGAGCCCTTCTGCTTCGGCCTCTTGCTTGACCCGGTGAGAGCCGGGCACGACCAGCACACGCTCGACCCCGGCGTGTCTCCGGTAGCCGCGGGCCACCCGGGCGGCCTCGCGCATATCCTCGATCCGGCCGTTGGTGCACGAGCCGATGAAAACGACGTTGGGACGGATCGCCTGGATGGGCACGCCTTCGTCGAGACCCATGTACTCGAGAGCTTTGCGGGCCGCCAGGCGGTCGTTCGCGTCCGACAACGCCTCGAGGACCGGCGTTTTCCCGCTGACGCCCGTGACCATGCCCGGCGATGTGCCCCACGTGACCTGCGGTTCCAGTGTTGAGGCGTCGAGCTCCACCACCCGGTCGTAGGCGCAGCCCGGGTCGGACGCCCAAGCCGACCACTCGGCGACCAACTCGTCAAAGGGCCGTGACGGCAGATACTCGCGGCCCTCGAGGTACGCGAAGGTCACCGCGTCGGGCGAGACCAGGCCCGCCCGCGCCCCGGCCTCGATGCTCATATTGCACACGGTCAGCCGTTGTTCCATGGTCATGTGGCGGATGGCTTCGCCGGTGTACTCGATGACATGGCCGGTGCCGCCGGCCGTGCCGATCTGGCCGATGATGGCCAGGATCACATCCTTCGCCCCTACGCCCGCGGGGAGCCGGCCATTCACGCGGACTTCCAGGGTTTTCGACTTTCTCTGGAGCAGCGTCTGCGTGGCGAGGACATGCTCGACCTCGCTCGTGCCGATGCCGAACGCCAGCGCGCCGAGCGAGCCATGGGTGGCCGTGTGGCTGTCGCCGCAGACAATCGTCATGCCCGGCAACGTGAGCCCCAGTTCGGGCCCGATCACATGGACGATCCCGTTCTTCGGATGGCCCATATCGAAGCACAGGATTCCAAACTCCTCGCAGTTGGCCCGCAGCGTCTCCACCTGCTGCTTCGACAGGGGATCGGCGATGGGTTGAGACCGGTCCGTGGTTGGAATGTTGTGGTCCATGGTCGCGAACGTGAGCTCCGGCCGGCGGACCTTGCGCCCGGAGAGGCGCAGTCCCTCGAACGCTTGGGGCGACGTGACCTCGTGGACATAGTGCCGGTCGATGTACAGGAGCGCGTCCTGGCCGGGCTCCTGATGGACCACGTGTTTTTCCCAGATTTTGTCGTAGATGTTCTTCGGCATAGCTCCACTTCCTCGCAGTAGTTCTCAGGCTGTCGGGTCAGGCTTCGGCGTCCGGCATGCGCCGCTTGAGGCGTCCGGCATGCGCCGTTTGATCAGGTTCAAGGCCCCGCCGGCCTTGAACCACTCGATCTGCGACTCGTTATAGGAGTGATTGACTCGGATCGACTCTTTTGTTCCATCGGCGTGGTGCAGCACTACCGTCAGGGGCGCGCCCGGGCGGAACGCCGTGAGCCCGAAGATGTCAACGCTGTCGTCTTCCTGGAAACGGTCATAGTCGTTCCGGTCGGCGAAGGTCAGGGCCAGCATGCCCTGCTTCTTGAGGTTCGTCTCGTGGATGCGGGCGAAAGATCTGACCAGGATGGCCCGGACGCCGAGGTGGCGCGGCTCCATGGCGGCGTGCTCGCGCGAAGACCCCTCCCCGTAGTTCTCATCGCCGACGACGATGGACCCAATCCCGGCCTGCTTGTAGGCGCGCTGCACGGCGGGCACGGGGCCATATTCGCCCGTGAGCAGATTCTTGACGCGGTTGACCTGCTCGTTGAACGCGTTGACGGCGCCGATGAAGCAGTTGTCGGAGATCCGATCAAGATGGCCGCGGAACCGGAGCCACGGCCCCGCCATCGAAATGTGGTCGGTGGTGCATTTGCCCTTGATCTTGATGAGGAGCTTCAGTCCCGTGAGGTCCGCGCCCTCCCATGCCGGAAACGGCTCCAGCAGCTGAAGCCGTTCAGACTCCGGCCGGACAATCACCGTGACGCCGCGGCCGTCTTCCGCGGGCGGCTGATAGCCGGTCTCCTCGACGGCGAACCCGCGCGGCGGCAACTCGGCGCCCTGGGGCGGGTCCAGCCGGACGGCTTCGCCATCCTCATTTACCAGGGTGTCCGTCAAGGGGTTGAAGGTCATATCGCCCGCCAGCACCATCGCCGTCACGATCTCGGGGGATGCCACAAACGCGTGGGTCCCGGGGTTGCCGTCATTGCGTTTGGCGAAGTTCCGGTTGAAGGACGTGAGGATGGAGTTGGCCTCGTTGTTGGCTACGCCGGTGCGCGCCCACTGACCGATGCAGGGCCCGCAGGCGTTCGC
>JAMOAF010000937.1 GCA_023621895.1 Planctomycetota bacterium | reverse complement strand
CTCATCACGGTCAGGACATGGCCGTCCGGCGAAATCAGCAGCCCCGTCTGGTAGGCCTCCAACCCGCGAAAGCCCCCCGCGCCGAAGATTTTGACGACGGCCGCTTGCACCTTTGCAAGGCGCTCGCGAGTCTCCGGTTCCGCCCTGGCCGCAGTTGGCGTAAAGACCGCCGCCAGCGCAGCGGCGATCATCAAGGCGGTTCGTATTGAAGTGGGAATGGCGTTCATCAATGAATTGCGAGCCGGAATCTGCCGCCTATTGCGTGGAGGATTGCTCAACCGAAAAAGCCGCGAATATCTCGTCGCCGTGATGGACTTCGATCCGCCCCGGCATCGGTCCCGGCCCGGCGCCGTATTCGGAGAAGCGGATTTCGCACGGGTCGGTGGCCGGATCGGGCGACATTTCCAGCGTGATCAGCCGGCCCGCGGCGTCGAAGTAGAACCAGGCCTCGACCCCGCCCCGCAGCCAGGAAAGCACGTCGGCGGGAGCCCCAGCACCGCCGGCGGGGATCGTCCCCAAGTAGTCGAGCCTGCCGGACTGGTCGGGCTCGGCGGACGCCAATTGGCGCCACAGGTAGAGTGCCGCCAACATGCCGCCGCTCCCCTCGGGCAGGGCCGGGTGCCCGAAGTCGTCGCCCGCCGTCCATTCGAGACGCCCACCCGCCAGTTCCAACAGGACTCCCGCGTCGGTCAATTCGATGCGGAACGGCCCGCCGGAGGCCGTCTGGCCCGAGAGAATCCACGGCGCGGTCCCGCCGCCGAGCTTGCTCCCGCCGCGCCACGCCGCGAGCACGCGCTGGCGGTTAAGGCGGTTGAAGTGGTAATTGGCATACCCCGGCCGGTCCTCATAGTGTTTTCGCGCAATCTCGGGCATCGGCGCCTTCGCCGGCGGCGCTTGCGTGCGCGGCACGGGCGCCGGCGCCTCGGGCGCTTCCTCTTCTTGTTCGCCTCCCGGACCCTCCCGCTTCGGCTCTTCCCCGCGCTTGGGCATCGGCATGGGGTCCTCGAAGGACCTGGCGAGTTTCTCGATCAGTTCGCCTTCGGAGTGAACGCCGGAGAGGCGGACGAGCACGTCGTGGCGCTGCCCGTCGCGGCGGAAGGCGAGCGGAATCCGCCACCCCTTCGGATAAATCCCCAGCACGTTCTTGAAGCCGTTGGGTGTCTGGATCGGCCGGCCGCCGAGCGCGACGATCTCGTCGTCGTAGCGGAGGCCGCGGCGGTAGGCATCGGACGATTCGAGGATGTCGCTGACGACCACGCGGCCGTCCTCGTCGAAGGCCACCGTCGCCCCCAGGGTCGCATGATCGACGACTCGGCCGCCCTTCAGGTGGCCGAGGAAGTTCTTCACCTGGTTGATCGAGATCGCATAGCCCGCCCCCACGTTGACGCGGCCCCGCTTTTCGAACGAACCCCGGCCGACAACGCCGATCAGCCGGCCTGCGGCGTCAAACAGCGGCCCGCCCGAGTTGCCCGGATTGATCGAGGCGTCGGTCTGGATACAGTCGGCGTATTCCAGGAGCGTGCCCGAGGGGAACTGGTAGCGGTGGACCCCGGAGATCACGCCGTAGGTCACGGTCGGTTGAAAATCGGCGGACAACAGGAAGGGATTTCCCATCACGTAGGCCCAGTCGCCGACCGCCACCGCGTCGCTGTCGCCCATCGGCGCGGCCGGGAAATCGTCGCGGCCAAGGAGCTTGACGAGCGCCACGTCGCCCACCGGGTCCATCCCGACAATCACCGCGTCGTAAATCCGGCCGTCGGAAAGGCCGCAGAGCATCGCCTTCCCGCAAGGCCGGGCGACGTGGAAATTCGTCAGCGCGTAGCCGTCCGCCGAGATGATCACGCCGGAGCCGCCTCCCTCCCCTTCCGAGGCAAAGATCGCCACGACCGACCTCTTGGCCCGCTCGATGACGGCAACCCGGTCGGCCTGGGCCTGAAGGACCGCTGAGTCGACGGCCGGCGCCGCCGGCGCCGCGGCGAACCAGGCCAGGACGAAAATGGCGCGCAGAGTGGAGGTCATTTCAGTAGTTTCGCCTCCGCGAGGATCAAGTGGTCGCCGATATCGAGGTCCGCGCCGAAATCCACGAGGATCTTCAGTTCCACGACGCCCGCCAGGTCGGCCTCGATCTGGCGGGCCGGCTCGGTCCCCAGCACGTCGCCCGCGAAAAGAACGCGGCCATCGCCGAAAATCTCCAGGTGAACGTTGCCCCGCGGCCGGAGGCGGTCGTCGATGCCGGCCAGGGCCTGTAGCCGGCTGAACGGCTCGCCGAGCCGGTAGGTGATCTCGGTGCGGCTGTGCAGCGCCAGGCCGTGCCGGTGCTCGACGCCGTCGAGCACAATCGGCGCGGAATAGAGCGTTGTATTCCTCCGCGGCCGGAAGAACGTGGCCAGCGCCGGCATCTCGGCGGCCATCCCGAAATACGGAGTCCAGGTGTGTGAATGCGGCTCCAGATCGCTCAAGTAAACCTGGTTTTCCGCGGCGAATTCGATCCTGCGGATCGACTCCAACGCCAGGTCGAGCGCCAGCCCGGCCGGTGTCTGGCAATGCAATCGACCCCCGGAGAGGCTTGCCGAATACACCGCCCAGAGCGAACCCTCGGCATCGTGGAGCCGCGCCAACACGGCGCCCGCCGCGGGCCGGGCAGGCCGGTAGAACCGGATCGCCGCCACCTTGTCGCGCTTGACGGGGAGGATTTCATTTTCCAACTCAAACTCGATCGTCTCATCGTCGACCGTGCGAACCACGCCGCGAAGATAGTCGAGCGCGTTCTCCTTGCCGAGGACGAGCATGTCCTGGTCGGTTTCGGTCCGCAGAATTGCCTGCCATTGTTTTTCCAGCGCGGCAGCGATCGGGCGGAAACGGACGTGTTCGACCGCGGCTGCCGGCAGCTCGAACTGGCGGGAGCCCAAGGCATGAAGCGTCGCCGACTCGGCGCCGATCGCAAACGAACTCGCCGCGACCATCGACCCGTCGACCAGCGCGACGCGGATCGCGCCGTCGCCGCCGGCCGGCTCGCCGGCGGCCGCGG
>JAMOAF010000765.1 GCA_023621895.1 Planctomycetota bacterium | reverse complement strand
GAAGGCCAGGGCCTCGGGCGCGGACGCCGCGGCGCTTTTGGCGAAGGTCAAAAGGACATGGCCAGCGGGTACGGCCGAGGCCGCGCCGCATGCGAGGGGTGCGGTGAAGGTTTTGGCCCCCGTGCCGGACGCGGTCGTGGTGAAGGCCAAGGCCTCGGGCGCGGACGCCGCGGCGCTTTTGGCGAAGGTCAAAAGGACATGGCCAGCGGGTACGGCCGAGGCCGCGCCGCGTGCGAGGGATGCGGCGAAGGTTTTGGCCCCCGTGCCGGACGCGGCAAAGGTTTCGGCCCCGGCTGCGGACCATGCTGCCCCTGCGCCCGTCCATGGTAAACTGAGTGTCCATGGAACAGAAGGGTAACATTCGGAGTCCGGTTATCTTGTTGGTGCTGGCAGCCGCTGTACTGGCGGCTGCCAGCATTTTTCTCCTGGCCCGGCAGTACGATGTCGAGGTCGATAACGCCCAAGTCCAGCTCCTGGCGAAAGGCCGCACTACCCTCGACGCACTAACCGCGGGCATTCGTGCTCAAAGCCGGCGGGGCATGTACCGGATGGACCGGTTGGCGGCGATCTTTGACGAGCTCGCCCAAACGCCGGGCATTCTGGCGCTCCAGCTCCGTTCAGCCAGCGGCGCGATTGTGGCGGCGGGAGGAGAATTCAAAAACGTTCCCGCCCTGCCCCCCGACACGGCGCTCTGGCAACCGGAAACGCTCATCATGACCGCCACGGCCGAGTTTGCGCACGTTGGACCCGGCATGGGACCCGGCGGACGGGGGCGCGGCGAAGGCGACCCCGGGCCAGGGCCTCGACATGGCGGGGGGCCCGGTTCCCCGGGCGGGAATCATGCGAACGACCCTGACTTGGGCGACGCGATATGGGAGGAGGGCCCGCATGTCTTGACTGTCGTGCTGCACACCGGGGATGTGCGCGCGGCAATACGCAACGCGCGGTTCCGCCTGGCCGGCGGCGCGGTCATCGTACTGCTGGCCATCGGCTCGGGCGTGTGGGCCTTCGTTTCGCAATTGCACAAACGCCGCCTGGTGACCGACCTGCTTCTCGCTGAAGAGCGGGTGGCGGAAAGCGAGCGCCTCGCCCGTCTGGGTGCCGGCCTCGCCCACGAAACCAAGAACCCCCTGGGCGTAGTGCGCGGCCTGGCCCAGTCCATTCTTGAAGCCCCCGAGGCGGGCCGCGACATCCGCAGCATGGCCCAGCAGATTGTCGACGAATCCGACCGCACCGTCGGGCAGATCAATTCGTTCCTGGGGTTTGCGCGGCCCCTTGAGCCCGTCCCCGCCCCGGTCAGCATGGCCAATCTGTTCGACGATATGAAACCGCTGTTCGAGGCGGAGGCGCGCGGCGCCGGCATCGTGTTCCATTGCGAAGACAACGGCCTGACCGTCCGTGCGGACGAAGCCATGCTGCGCAGGGCACTGATGAATCTCGTTATCAACGCCATCCATGCGGTGAAGAGCCGGGGCACAGTCACCGTGAGTGCCGAACGCGTGCAGGGAAGCGTGCGTATTGTTGTCGAGGATACGGGATGCGGCATTGCCCCCGAAGACATGAGACGCCTTACCGACCCCTATTTCGGGCGGTTCGAAGGCGGTTCGGGGCTGGGTTTGTCGATCGTCGACCAAATCGCCCGCGCACATGGATGGCGCCTCCGGTTCCGGTCCGCGCCAGGCGCGAATACACAGGTGTCAATCGAAGGCATGTCTGAGGTACGCTAGGGATATGAGGGAACACCGCCATCGCATCGCCATCGTCGACGACGACCCCGGCCAGCGCCAGCTGCTTGCAAACGCCCTCGAGCGCGCGGGGTACGACACCATCCGGTGCGAGGACGGACCCCAGGGGCTCGAAGCCGCGCCCGCGGCGTCGCTCATGCTCCTCGACGTGCGCATGCCCGGAATGAGCGGCCTCGAAGTCCTCGAAACGGTCAAGCGCGACCGGCCTCAACTGCCCGTTATTCTATTGACCGCTTACATAGACGTTCGCGACGCCGTACACGCCATGAAACAGGGCGCGCTGGATTACCTCGAAAAGCCGGTCGATCTCGATGAGCTGATCGCCGCCGTGGATGATGCACTGGGACCAACCGGGCGGTCAGTTTCTCAATCCGGCGTTCCCGAGTTGCCCGAAGGGATTGTGGCCGAAAGCGAGGCGATGCGTACCGTGTTTCAACAGGCCGAAAGAGTCGCCCCCTCCGAGGCCACCGTGCTGCTGCTCGGAGAAAGCGGCACGGGCAAAGAGGTCGTAGCCGCGTACATTCACCGCCGGAGCGCGCGCGCCGCCCAGCCCTTCGTGCAGGTCAACTGCGGCGCGCTGCCCGAAAACCTTATCGAAAGCGAGCTGTTCGGCCACGAAAAAGGCGCGTTCACCGGCGCGGACGCCCAACGCAACGGGCGCTTCCAGGAAGCCCACCAGGGCTCCATTTTCCTCGACGAAATCGGGGAACTGCCCCTCGCGGTTCAGCCAGCATTCCTGCATGTCCTCGAAAGCGGCAATATACGGCGCGTAGGAGGCAGCCAGGAACTCACCGTTGACGTGCGCGTCATCGCCGCAACCAACCGCAGCCTCGAAGACGATGTCCGGGAAGGCCGGTTTCGCGAAGACCTCTATTACCGGCTCAACGTGTTTGCCCTCGAGGTCCCCCCGTTGCGCGAACGCCGCGACGACATCCTGCCCCTGGCTGCGCATTTCCTCAAAGACGGCAAGCGGCGCCTCGCCCCTGCAACAGAGCGCGTGCTCATGGCCTACGACTGGCCGGGAAACGTGCGCGAACTTCGAAACGCCATCGAGCGCGCCGTCATCATGTCCGACGGCAATCTCGTGCTGCCCAAAGACCTGCCCCCGCACCTTCAGAATACGGCGCCGGCCGGGAAACCCAGCAGCGTGCTTGTGGGCGACATGCGCGAGATCCAGCGCCGGGCCATTATCGAGGCGCTTGAGAAGACCGGCGGCAACAAGACCCGCGCCGCCGACCTGCTCGGCATCAGCCGCCGTAACCTCATCTACAAACTGCGGGAGTACGG
>JAMOAF010000947.1 GCA_023621895.1 Planctomycetota bacterium | reverse complement strand
GGCCAAGGAAACGCTCTCCGGGCCGGTCAACGTGACCGCGCCCGAGCCGGTCAGCAACCGCCAGTTCACGGCCGCGCTGGCCCGGGTGCTCCGCCGCCCCGCTTTGCTGCCGGTGCCGGGGTTCGCCCTCCGCATGGCGATGGGCACGATGGCCGACGAGCTGCTGCTGGCCAGCGCCTGCGCGGTTCCCAAGCGGCTTCTCGACTCGGGCTACGCGTTCGCGCACGCGGACCTCATGTCAGCGCTCCGGCACCTGCTCGGCGCGAGCGGTTCCGCGTGAAGACGGTGCCCCAGGGGCCGGCGAGCATCGCCGGCAGGAAGACCAGGTCGCCGACCAGCGCCACGGCGAGCAGCGAAACCATCATCCAGGCGAAGTGCGCGATCGGCATGAAGTTGCTGACGGCGAACACGGCCAGCCCGCAGCTACAGATCAGCGTGGTGGCCAGCATCGCGGCGGCGCACCGCTCGTAGGCGAATCGGAGCGACCGGCGGCGTTTCTTGCCCTCGCTGACTCCCCGGCGGAACCACGTGAGGAAATGGAACGTGTCGTCGACGGCGATTCCCAGCGCGGCGCTGGCGGTCATCACCGAACCGATCTCGATGAGAATCCCGCGCCAGCCCATGTAGCCGAAGATGAGGATGATCGGGAACAGGTTCGGGGCCATCGCCAGGAGTCCCGCCAGGGGGCTGCGGAGCGCGGCGATCATCACCAGTGCGATCACGCCAAAAGCGAGCAAGAAGCTCTTGAGCAGGTCGTTGAAAAGCTGCCGCTGCGCCTTGTAGATCAGCGGGATCACCCCGGTGTACGTCGCGCTGGCGGCCGCCTCGGGCATGGAAGCAAGGATCGGTTCGACGTGCTCGCGGAGGTTGCTGGTGAAGTGGGCATAGTCAACGTCGCTGAGGGCATCCAGGCGAACGCTGATCCGCCAGCGCTGCTGGCCTTCAACCTGGGCAACGAACCCGGCGTCGATGAATTGCCGCCTGGCGCGCTCGATGCGCGAGGCCATCACCGCGCGCCGCCCGGCGTCGCGCATCGAGCCTCCGCCGGGCAGCGGCGGGGCGAACGTGGCGGCCGACATCGTCGCCCCGACGTCGTCAAGCTCCGCGAGGCGGCGCTCCAGGCCGGCAACCGTCTCCATCTGTTCGAAGAAACCGAGCGCGGTCGATGCGTCGAATCCGACGACGATCTCCAGCGGGATCAGCGGTCCCAGGTGCTCCTCCATCCAGCGGTAGTCGCCGATGATCTTGCTCTCCTCGGCGAAGCGGTGCTGCAATTTGACCGTCGACTTGAGCCGCGCCAGGCCGCCGCCGAGGACCGCCATCGCGATCAGGCTGGCCGCGGTGACCGGCCGGTGGTAGCGGCAGATCAATGCCGTGACGCGTACCAGGCCGCTCTGCGGCCGATCTTCCGCCGCCCTGGCGGCCCGGGGTTCCGCGGCGAGCCCGCGGGCCGGCCAAAGGGTCAGCATCGCGGGCGCCAGCAGCAACTGCACGGCGATGCTCAGCGCCACGCCGATCGCCGAGTAAGCGCCAAACTGGTAAATCGGCACGATCGCGCTGGTCATCAGCGAACCCAGCCCGACGGACGTGGTCAGCGCGGCCAGGACGCAAGGGGCCCAGCCGTGGCGGACGGCCAGCCGGGGCGCGGTCTGGAGACCCTCCTCGGCCACCGCGTCGCGATAGTAGTTCACCAGGTGAACCGACGACGAGATGCTGACCACGTAGATCAGGGCGGGCAGCATCGTCATCAGCAGGTTCATGTTGCCGCCGCTGTAGAACAGCACGGCGAGGGCCAGCCCGGTGCTGTAGATCGACGTGGCCAGGACAACGCTCGCCAGCCAGAGGTTGCCGATCCGCCACCAGGTGAGCAGGAACGCGATCACGGCCGAGGCGATCGACAGCTCCGTCAGCATCCGGCGGCTCTCGATGTCGATGGTCGCGGCATCGACGGTCGGGCCCGCCAGGCGGATC
The DNA here is from genome assembly GCA_023621895.1 of Planctomycetota bacterium. Lineage (GTDB taxonomy): Bacteria > Planctomycetota > Planctomycetia > Pirellulales > Thermoguttaceae > JAAYCB01. The sequence continues at coordinate 1,072 of JAMOAF010000947.1, read as the reverse complement.
TGCTCGGGCGGCAACCCGGTGACCTTCTCCGCCACGGCGAGCAGTCCCTCGATCGCCGCCGAGCGGTTTTCCACGCCGGCCTTGGAGAGGATGAAGATCACGCACGTCGTCCGGCCATCGGGACCGATCAAGGTGCCCCGGAGCCGGCGGTTGGCCTCGGAGATCGGAATTCGCGAGGGCTCGCCGGTCATTTGCCGCAGCAACCGCGGCCCGGTGATCGCGCGCTCGTACACGCCTCCGGGCTGGTCGAGCACGGCCCGGGCCAATGCCTCCACCCGGGGATCCTCGATCGTGCACCCTTCCCAGGTGACCACGGTGATCTCGTCGCGGCCGAACTGGTCCTGAAACTGCCGGTAGAGTTCGGTTTCCTGAAAGCCTCGCGGCAGCCATTGGCGGGGATCGTTCGAATGGCTGCCCATCGCGCCGTACACGCCGTAGAGCACGAAGGGCAATGTCGCGGCGGCCAGCACGAGGGTCCGCCCGGCGCGGCGCCGCGATCCAGGCGGTAAAACGCCCGGAATCGGTTTGGTCCGTTGATGCACGTTGTCTCTCATTCTGCCAAGGCGGATCGGAGCCCGCGAAATCCGCCCACCGGGAAACGCGTCGGGGAGGCAAAGCCGACCCGCGCCGTTCTCGGCCGTGGAGGGCTCTCGCGGGGACTCGCGGATCGCCTCTTAGCCGGTGATCCGAACAGGCGCGGAACTTTCAAGAAATTCGCGCATCACGCGGGCGAATTGCCTGGGCTGTTCGATCGGCGGAGCGTGGCCGCACTGGTCGAGGAAGACGAGCCGCGCGTTGGGGATTCCCTGGTGGAATTCCTCGGCCACAAACGGCGGCGTGATCAGGTCGTTCCTGCCCCAGATGATCAACGTCGGCATCGTCAACTGGCCCAGCTCCTCTTTCATGTTGCGGTCGCGAGTGGCCTTGGCGACGCGAATCAGGAAACGGACGTACCGCCGATCGGTCAACATCCGGTGGACGTCGTCGATGATCTGGTCGGTGCAGTGCCGCTCGTCGTAGAAGATTTCGTTCACCCTCTGGCGGATGATGTCGCGGCTGATCTGGGGCCGCT
>JAMOAF010000587.1 GCA_023621895.1 Planctomycetota bacterium | reverse complement strand
TTGCGCAATTTGGCCTTTTCCTTCGGAGTCAGCCGCTTGCCGGTCCCCTGCTTCTGCTTGACGAGCCGTCCGCCGGGATTGGCCGCTGCCGAGCGGGAGAATTCCTGGACCGCCTTCATGCGCTCGCGGATGCCGAGCTTCGACATCCGCTTCATCAAGTCGGCCATGCCGTCATACTGCTTGACCAGCTCGTTGACTTCGTGCGGCTCGACCCCCGCCCCGGCCGCGATCCGCCGCCTGCGGCTCTGGTCGATGAGCTTCGGATTGCGGCGCTCTTCCGGGGTCATCGAGTCAATGATGCCGCCAAGGCGGCGGAAGTCGCCCTCCGCGTCCACGTTGCCCATCATCTCGGTCATCTGGCCCATGCCCGGCAGCATGCCCAGAACCTTGTTGAGTGGTCCGAGCTTTTTGACCTGCGTGAGCTGCTTGCGGAAGTCTTCGAGCGTGAACTCGCCCTTGCGGAGGCGCTCCTCGGCCAGCTTCGCCTCTTCCTGGTCGAACTTCTCGTGGGCCTGCTCGACCAGCGAGAGGATGTCCCCCATGCCGAGAATCCGGCCGGCCATCCGGTCGGGGTGGAACTCCTCGAGCGAATCAAGGTGTTCGCCGGTGCCGATGAACTTGATCGGCACGCCGGTGACCGCCTTGACCGACAGCGCCGCTCCGCCCCGCGCGTCGCCGTCGAGCTTGGTCAGGATCACGCCGTCCAGTTCCAGCGCCTCGTTGAACGCCTTGGCGCTGTTGACGGCGTCCTGGCCGGTCATCGAGTCGACAACGAAGTAGACCTGGTCGGGCTGGACGCGGCGCTCGATCGTCGAGAGCTGCTGCATGAGCTCTTCGTCGACGTGGAGCCGCCCGGCGGTGTCGAGAATCACCACTTCGGCGCCTGAACGGCGGGCCTCGTCCACCGCCTTGCGGCAGACCGCCACCGGATCGCTGGCGCCGTGTTCCGCGTAAACCGGAATGCCCAACCGCTCGCCAAGCACTTCGAGCTGCGTGATCGCCGCGGGGCGCTGCAAGTCGGCCGCGACGAGCATCGGCTTCTTGCCGCGCTGGACCAGCACCCTTCCAAGCTTGCCGCACGTGGTCGTCTTGCCCGACCCCTGAAGACCGCAGAGCATCAGGATCGACAGCGGCGGTTTCAGGTGCAGCGAATGGTCGACCGGCCCCATCAGGTTGATCAGTTCCTGGTGGACGATGCCGACAAGCTGCTGCGTGGGATTGAGCGATTTCAACACCCGTTCGCCGACGGCCTGCTCCGAGACCCGCGCCATGAATTCCCGCGCGGCCGGGAAACTCACGTCGGCCTCGAGCAGCGCCGTCTGCACGGCCCGCAACCCCTCGCGCATGTTCGATTCGGTCAGCTTGCCACGTCCCCGCAGGGCCCGCAGCGCGGAACCGAGACCTTCCTGTAGTGATTCGAACATGACAAATCCGCCCGCGGAAAAACAAATCTGGACCGGCCACGCCGCCGCCCCCCTCTTTGGTATGGGGATATGCCCCACGCGCCGGCCAGCCAAACCCGATGCCAAGCCAGACAGCGAAACGCGGCCGGGCGATTGGCAATCCCCTATGCTAACGAATTGCCCGCGGTCTTGGCAATGCTGGCGGCAGGCAAATTGCAGTATTTTTCCCGTCCTTTAGAGGGGTCACTGGCGGCCAATCCTCCTGGTCATGGCACGGCGCCGCTCTGTTCTGGATCGACCGAAGCGGCGCGAGCGACGCTCGCGCACCCCGGGGCGGCCGTCCCGGCGGTGGCCGGTGCGGGGCGACAGGAGCTGCGCACGCATCGCGCGGCAAGGCTCAAGACCCAAAGTTCAAGGTCCAAATTCCCTCAGTCCGGCGCTTCCAGTCAGAGGCCCGATCTTGCCCACGCGCGGCTGGTGGGAATTGGGACTTGAGCCTTGCCCTTTTTGCGTTGTTCTGTTTGACCGAGGTCTAAGCACGGGCTAGAGTTTCCCAACCACTTGGCGCGGTCGATTTCTCTGCAAATCGTACCGTGTCAGTCCGGTTTGAGTCTCCGGTCTACCCCAAGCTTGTCTCAATACAATCTCGCAACAGGAATCCCGGCCCATGGTCCGCGCGCTTTCGCTGGCCTGCCTCTTGTGTACCCTGCTCGGCTCCGACGCCTCCGGGCAGACGTGGGCGGAAAAAATGTTTCAAGAGCGCCAACACGACTTCGGCGATCTCGCCAGAGGCGCCAAGGCCGAGTGGCGCTTCGAACTGACCAATCTCTACACGGAAGACGTGCATGTAGCGGCCGTCCGATCCAGTTGCGGGTGCACAAGCCTGCGGATCGAAAAAGACAGCCTCAAGACACACGAGACGGGCGCGATCGTCGCCACGATCAATACGGACCGGTTTCTCGGGCAGAAGGGTGCGACGGTCACCGTGACATTCGACAAGCCGTCGTTCGCCACGGTCCAACTCCACACGCGCGCCTATATCCGCAGCGACGTCGTTTTCCAGCCCGGCAGCGTCCAGATCGGAGCAGTAGCCCAAGGCGCGACAGTTGACCGCGAGGTCGAGGTGGCCTACGCCGGCCGGCCCGACTGGCAGGTGCTAGAAGTGGTCAGCGGCAATCCGCACCTGAGCGCCACGGTAAAAGAGGTGGCGCGAGCCGGAGGGCAGGTCCGCTACCGACTGTGCGTTCACTTGGACGGCGGCGCCCCGGCCGGATATCTCCAGGAACACCTGGTTCTGCGGACCAACGACCGCAACCGCACCGAGGTGCCGGTTCTGGTCGAAGCTCGCGTCGAGCCGCCGATCGTGATCAGTCCGGCATCGCTCTTCATGGGCGCGGTCGAGCCGGGCCAAAGCGTGACGAAAACGATCGTCCTGCGGGGATCAGCCCCCTTCCGCGTCCTCTCCATCGGCTGCAATGGGGGGAGCTTCCGCTTCGACATGCCGGCGGGCGAAAGCGAGGCGAAAATGATCCACGTGATTCCAGTGACCTTCACCGGCAGCCAAACCGGCGGCCGCTGGGAACAAACGATCCACGTCGAGACCGACCTGGGCAGCCCCGTGCCCGACCTGCCCGCCTACGCC
>JAMOAF010000624.1 GCA_023621895.1 Planctomycetota bacterium | reverse complement strand
ATCGAGTTTCTGCGGAAATTCTGACCACCATGCGCTGAGCTTCACGAATGATTCGGACACGGACCCGATGCCGGGTTGTCGGACTTTCGGTCCTCGGTTTGATCATCGCCGCGCTGGTCCACACGTGGCTGCTGATGGGCCTGTTCGTGCCGCTAACGATCGAGGGGCCATCGATGGCGGAGACGCTTTACGGGCGGCACCGCCGCATGGATTGCCGCGACTGCGGCTTCCGTTTCGCCTGGCAAGCCGCGCGCGGCGGGGCACGGAGCCGGATCACCTGCCCCAACTGCGGCTGCGAACAGACGCCGCCGGACGCGGAAAGCGAGATTCCCGGCGATCACGTGCTCGTCGCCCGCTCCATGCCGGCGCTCCGCGCCCCGAAGCGATGGGAACCGGTCGTCGTGCGCCGCCCGGGACGCGAGTCCGAATTGGTGGTCAAGCGGTTGGTGGGGTTGCCGGGAGAAACCGTCGAACTACGCCACGGCGACCTCTACATCGACGGGCGCCTGGAGCGCAAGACGCTGCGGCAACAACGCGCGACCGCCGTGCTTGTCCACGACGCCCGCTGGATGCCTTCATCGCTTCCCGAAGAGGAGCGCCCCTGGCAAGAGGCCGGCGGCAAGCGCCGCTGGACCTGGCGGGATGGGTGCTTTACCCACTCCAAGGTCGAACGCCTCGCGCCGCCCGCCGCGGCGGCTCCCGCGGCCGGATTGGTCAATCCGGCCACGAGAGAGGAGACCGTCGATTGGCTCATTTTCGGGCCCCGCCGCCGGAACGCCGGCTCCGCCGACGTCTCCCCCGTGCCGGTGACCAACCTGCTCGGCTACAACCAGGCCTGCCATCAACGGTCCGAAACGGTCCACGCCGTTTACGACGTAATGCTGTCCATCGAGCTGGACCAGTGCCGGGGGCCGGGCTGCTTGTACCTGGCCGCGACCGACGGGCGGGAGGAATTCTGCGTGCGAATCGACCCCAACCGGCGGCAGACGGAGGTCTTTCGCGACGCAGCGCCAGCCCTGCCGCCGATCGCAATCGACGACCTCCGCGGCGGATTGCCCGGAGCGCGGATCGAGCTGTCGCTGTTCGATCGCCAGTTCCTGCTGGCGATCAATCACCGAACACGGGTGGAAATACCTCTTTCGGAGGGGGGGAGTCCAGCCACTGTCTACCACCCGTTGGCCCTGGGAAGCGACAATCTCGACCTGCGAATCGGCGCAGCCCGGGTCTACCGCGACATCCACTACGCGCCGTCGTGCGAACCGGGTGTCCAGGCGAGCGGCACGTGGCGACTGGCCGGCGACGAGTATTTTCTTCTCGGAGACAATACTGACTTTTCCGACGACAGCCGCCTCTGGCATCCCGACCGGCCGGTCACCAGCCGATCGCTCGTGGGCGAGCCGATCGCCGTTCATTGGCCCTCTTACCCGGTCAGGTGGGGGGCACTGCAATTTCAAGTTCCCGATCTTCGCCGCATTCGATATATTCGATAGAGGTGGAAGAAAAGACACAGCCGTGGGAAAATGGATGAATATGGGATGCCAGCGGCAGCCTTGACGGAACGGCACGCGCCGATTGCCCCGCTGTGCGAGTCCCGCCCTCGGCAATTTCGATGTTGGGCCTCCACCCCCCCTTTAGTCCATTTTCCTGCCGCTTTTTCATCACTCCCTTTCCGCCATCCCAACAGGACCCGTCTTCATGTCGAAGAAGTACACCAGCGGCCGCAAACGTCCGCCGCGCCCCGACGCCAGGTTGAAGACCGGCGACTCGCCCGCCGAGCGGAAGAAGCCGGAAGTCGGGGGGCTTTTCTCGGCCGAGTCGATCCGCGAGACCGTCGAGTCGATCGTCATCGCCTTCGTTCTCGCTTTCCTTTTCCGCACGTTTGAGGCCGAGGCGTTCGTGATCCCAACCGGCTCGATGGCGCCCACGCTGCTCGGCCGCCACAAGGACCTGGAGTGCCCGCAGTGCGGCTACTTCTTCCAGACCAGCGCCAGCCAGGAGGTGGACAGCGTCACCAACGAGCGGACGAACAACGAGACGATCGGCGGCACCTGCCCGATGTGCCGCTACACGATCAACGGCGCCGCCGGCTCGAAGGAAAAGACTTCCAGCTCCTACAGCGGTGACCGGATTCTCGTCGAGAAGTTCCCCTACCAGTTCCGCGACCCCGAGCGGTGGGAAGTCAGCGTTTTCAAGTTTCCCGGCGGGGCGCGGACGAACTACATCAAGCGGATCTGCGGATTGCCCAACGAGACGATCCGGATTGCGCACGGCAACCTGTATGTGAGACCCAAGGGTGAGACGGAATTCGCGATCGCCCGAAAACCGCCCAGAAAACTGCTGGCGATGATGCAGCCGGTTTACGACAACGACTACGTGTTGCCGAACCTGATCGAAATGGGTTGGCCCCAGCGTTGGGTCAACGAGGACGCCTCGCCGCTCGGCTCGGCCGCCGCCTGGGAGACGAGCGACTACAAGAGGTTCCGCATCGCCGGCCAGTCGCCGGGGGAAGCGTGGCTCCGCTATCAGCACGTGCCGCCGACCTTGGCCGATTGGCGGTACCTTGCCGAGGGCCTGATGCCGCCCACCCCGCCCGAGCGGCAACTGATCTCCGATTTCACCGCTTACAATACGAAGATCGAGTCGCTGCGGCCGGACCTGCAACTGCCGATGAGCGGGCGCGGCGTCCACTGGGTCGGCGACCTGGTGCTCGAGTGCCGCCTGGATATCAAGAGCGACCGGGGGGAGCTTGTTTTTGAGCTGGTCAAGGGCGGCCGCCACTTCCAATGCCGGTGCGACGTCGCCACGGGAGAAGCGATGCTCCTGATCGACGGCGATCCAGGCTTCGGCAGCCCCAAGGCCCAGACCTCGCTGAAGGGCTCCGGGGAGCACTCTCTGCGTTTTGCCAACGTCGACGACGAGTTGCGGCTCTGGATCGACGGGCGGCCGGTCGAGTTCGATGTTGTGGCCGAGTATCCACCGCTGGGCAATTACATCCCGACCGAAGCGGACCTGCTGCCGGCCGGGATCGCCTCGAAGGGGGCAGCGGGCGGCGCCCGGCGAACCGATGTCGGATTTTCCCCGGTTTCCGCGCCCGAACCACAACCGGATGACCCTCGGCGCCTTCTCGCCCGCAAACGTCGACGAGGTCTTCCACGATCCCCGGAACTGGGATTTCTTCTCCGACTACCAGACGCTGGAGTTTGACCTGGGCGAAGGCGAATTTCTGGCCCTTGGCGACAACAGCGGGGAAAGCCGCGACAGCCGGCTCTGGGAGGCCGAGGGAATCGGGCCGTGTGTCAAGCGGGAGCTGCTGATCGGCAAGGCGCTGTTCATCTACTGGCCGCGTTCCGAAAGCCGAATTCCCGGCACCAACATCCCCTTCCCGTTCTTTCCCAATCTCAAGCGGATGCACGTAATCCGCTGACGCCGTTTGGCCCCGTTGGGGGCAGCACGCCCTGGAGACGGACCTCCGCCATGAACGCACAGCAAGAAGCCCCCTCGCAGCAATCCATTCACCCCATGCGAAGGGCGGGAATGGAACCGATCCTCGAAGTCACCGGGCTGGTGAAGCTCTACGGCACGCGGCGCGTCGTCGATGGAGTCGACTTCGAGGTTTTTCCCGGTGAAATCGTCGGCCTGCTGGGTCCGAACGGCGCCGGGAAGACCACCAGCTTCCGCATGACCTGCGGCATGATCGAGCCAAATGCCGGCCTCGTCCGGCTCGCCGGCCACGACGTGACCGATTGGCCGATGTACCGCCGCGCCAGGGAAGGCGGGATGGGCTACCTGGCCCAGGAAGCCAGCGTATTCCGAAAACTCTCCGTCCGCGACAATCTCCTCGGCGTCATGGAGATGCTCGGCATCGGCCGCAAGCAACGGCTCGCCAGGTGCAAGTCGCTGCTCGAACAATTCGACATCGTCCACCTGCGAAAAAACAAGGCGATGTCGCTGTCGGGCGGCGAACGGCGGCGGCTGGAAATCGCCCGAGCACTCGTCTCCGACCCCAAGATCATCCTTCTCGACGAACCGTTCACCGGCATCGATCCGGTGACGATCGACAGCATCCAGGAGATCATTCGCCAGTTGCGCCGCGACGGGATCGCGATTCTGATCACCGACCACCAGGTCCGCGAGACGCTCCAGATCACCGACCGCAGCTACGTGATCCGCAAGGGCCAGGTCCTCTGCCACGGCACGCCCGAAGAAGTCCTTTCGAACGAAGAGGCGCGCAAGCACTACTTCGGCGAAGACATGGACCTGGGCCTTTCCACGCCGGACTCCTCGCCGCCGGCGCCGCCCGTCCCCCCGCCGCCGCATCTGGAAAACCCCGCCGCCCAGCGGCCGCGCGGCATCAAGCTCAGGCTGGATTGATCTATGCAGTAGGGTGGTCCAGAGCGGACCATCCCTTGGCGGAACGCACCGCCGCCACGCGCTCCATGGGAGGAAACGTCGGCATGACCGAAAGGTGAGCGCCGGCCCACCATGCGCCAGCGCTCGACGTTTACCGAGGCGCGCGGTGGGGCGACGCTCGTCCTCTGACCGTGCAGACATGTTCGGTCCCCGTAAACCGCCGTGGCT
>JAMOAF010000569.1 GCA_023621895.1 Planctomycetota bacterium | reverse complement strand
ATCAGGATTGAACAGGCTCTATCGCAACTCTGAATACGACAAGGGGTTGCAGTTCACGAACCGGACGGTGGTTGAGCGCCGCGAGAGGTTGATCGGCTATCGAGCGTGCGATTAAAATGGGTACTTGAAAGCGCGCGAGACGCTTTCTTCAGTCAAACGGGAGCAGCGTGATGGAAGAGGCGGAAAATCGCCATTCGCCGGAACTCAACCAGGCGGATGGGATCGGGCGGCTTATCGAGGCTGCCCGAGCCGGCTCCCGAGAGGCGCTGGGAGAACTGCTCGAACGGTACGAGCGTCACCTTCTGCTGATCGCCGACCGGGAATTGACGCCGCTTTTGCGGGCGAAGGAATCGCCGTCCGACATCGTCCAAGAGGCCTTCCTGGATGTGCAGGCGGTGTTTTCACAGTTCAAGGGGCAGACCGAGCAAGAACTGTTCGCCTGGCTGCGGCAGACGCTCTTGCACCGCGTGGCCAAGGCGCACCGGCGCTGGCTGGGAACGGCGAAACGCGACATGGCTCGCGAGGAGATTCAGATTGCGCCGGGCGAGGACTCCCGGTGGCAGCGCCACGCGGTCCGCCAGGTCGACTTACCCAGCGCCAGCGCGATGGCCCACGAGCAACAAGAGCGGCTTGGGCGCGTCCTGGAAGGTCTTTCCAGCGACTACCGCGAGGTGATTCTGCTGCATCATCGGGATGGGCTGCCGTTTAAGGAAATCGCCGAGCGGATGGCTCGCTCTGAAACCGCGGTCCGCAAGCTCTGGGCGCGGGCCGTCAAGCAGCTTCAAGAGCGCCTGGAGGAGACCGGTGGCCCGCAATGAAATTGGGCGGGTGGCCGGCTTTTGATTCGCCTCGCCGCCGGCTATGATGGATCGCTGGTTTCTCCAGGGGATAGCCAGGCCGCTGACCGTATCCCCCCCCGGTTCGAATCAGGAGTCCCCGCACCATGAAAAAGAACACGAGAACGATCCCAGTCACTGCCGCACTGCTTGCCGCCGTGGTCTTCGCGTTGAGCGCCGCCGCCCAGTGCGCCGAGTATCTCAGCGGCATCGAGTGGGCCGAGCCCAAGGTGATTGATCCCGGCTCGGCGGACAAGGCCCCCTCCGACGCCGTGGTCCTCTTCGACGGAAAAGACCTTTCGGCGTGGACTGGCGGCGAGAAGTGGACCGTCAGCGATGGCGCGATCACGGCCGGGCCCGGCGAGCTCCGCAGCAAAGCCGAGTTTGGCGATTGCCAGGTCCACATCGAATGGGCGTCGGCCGCGGAGGTTAAGGGCGAAGGGCAGGGGCGGAGCAACAGCGGCGTCTTCCTGATGGGCATCTACGAAGTCCAAGTCCTCGACTCGTACCAAAACAAGACCTATTTCGACGGCCAGTGCGGCGCCATCTACAAGCAGCACCCGCCCCTAGTCAACGCCTGCCGCAAGCCGGGCGCGTGGCAGACCTACGACATCATCTGGACCGCGCCGCGATTCACCCAGGGCAAGCTCGCCAGCCCCGCCTATATTACGGTGCTCCACAACGGTGTCCTGATCCAGAACCATTTCGAGCTGGAGGGGGATACTCCCTTCGACCGACCGCCAGGCTACAAGCCGCACGGCGAGAAAGGCCCGATCAGCCTGCAATACCACGGCAACCCGGTGCGGTTCCGCAATATCTGGGTCCGCGAGGTGAAGGAACTCGAGCACAAGCGGGTCCACGAGCCCAAGGTGCGTTGAGCGCGAAACGGGCACGAGTCCTGGTTCCCAAGCTCCAGCTTGGGGACCCTGGCCGCGCCGGCTTGCCCCCGCGCCTCTTGCTCAGACCTTTGCCTGCGCCTTGGCGACCATCTCCTCAAAGACCTTCCGCTGCTCGATCAAAGCCGCGATCCGGTCCGCCGGCTTTGTTCGGGCTTCGAGCAGGATCCAGCCGGCGTAGTCCATCGCCACGAACAAGTCGATCAGCTTCTGGTAGGGATAATCGTCCAGGTTCAGCTCGCGGAGGTGGGCCGTCGCGCCGAAGCGGTTCTTGACGAGGTTGAAGTTGAACTCAAGCCCCTCGCCTTGAAGATCCTGCGTGTTGCAGTTCCAGCAGACGCCGACGTTCTTCTGGTCGACCAGGTCCATGATGCTCTTGATCACCGGCAGTTCCGCGCACGTGCCGTGCACTTCGAGCCGGATTTCCTGGCCGTAATCGGCGGCGAACGCGCCGACCGTGTTGAGCGACTTGCCGATCTGCTCGATGGTCACTTCCCGGGGGACGTTCTTGTGGAAGCTGTTCGGCTTGACCTTGACGCCGCTGCCGCCGCAGTCGTGGCTCAGCTTGATGAACGCCTTGGTCCCCTCGATCGACGCGGTGAGCTTTTCCGGCTCGGGATCGTCGTATTGCTGGTTGGTGCCCGGGCCGACGAACACCACCGGCGAATCGGCGAAGCGCTTCTTCACATCGAGGCGCTCGGCGGCGCTCAACGAGGGCTCCACTTTGTGGGCGTGCTCGGTTCGCGTCTCCAGGCCCAAAACACCCGTCTTCTCGCAGTTGGCGATTAGCGTGGGCAGGTCCCAATCCTGTCCCCAAAGATAGGTGACCAGGCCGAAACGCATTTTCGCGCCCGGTTTGTCGGCGCCGCTGGCCCCGGCGGCCATTCGGCTGACAAGCGGGCCGGCGGCCATCACGGCAGCGGTGGATTGCTTGAGGAAATTGCGGCGAGTCCAAGCGGTCATCTTCGGGTTCCTTTGAATCGATTGTGTCTGCGCCGTCCGGTGTCAGCAGCGGAGCCGCCGCGGCGGAAATCGGCCGGAAAACGCTATTTTCTCCCGGCGATCGCAAGGATGCAAGCGATCGGCGGATCGAAAAACACGCTTCCTCACTTCCCGCCGGCGGCCATGTACTCCGCGTACTGCCGGTCGAGTTCGGCGTACGCGCGGCCGGTCAACCGGCTGAGGGTCCCGACGTCGTCGCGGCCGTCGTAGACGGCGTTCAGATAGCCGACCAGTGCGTCGCGGTAGCGGCCGCTGTCGGCGTGGATGAGGAAATGGCAGAGGCCGGCAGCCTGGCTGTAGAGCATTCCGATCCGCGGGTCG
>JAMOAF010001138.1 GCA_023621895.1 Planctomycetota bacterium | reverse complement strand
GCATCGACTTTGCGTTCTAAATGTCGTTTGGGGTCGGTCCGAAGAGGCACGAGGAGCGGCTTGCAGTGGTCCGGTTGATCAGCACAAAATCGGCTGGAAACGGTCACTACAAACAGAGAAGAGGGAACGTCAGAACGATGCCTTCCTAACCGGAGGAACGGCTTTGGCGGCGTTACCCCGGCCATATTCATGGTCATAGACTTTTCCGGGGTATCGCGGCAGCTTCGTGCCACGATCCACTCTCTCGGCACTCGCCGTTCAATCCGCCCTTTCGACCCAAGAGCGCGCTCTGGGGTCTCTCTACTGCGCGGCAGCCGGCGCGGGCCGCCTTTCCTGCTCGCCGACCGGGCCGTTCGGCGCTGGCGGCTCTCTCCTTCTGGCTGATTCTCCATTCAGCCGGCACAAGATAGGATAGGTTCCGGCGAAGAACCTGGCAAAGGAGGGTCCTCTTGTGTCCGACGATCGAGAATCTCTGCGTCAACGCGTTGAGGAACTGGAGAAGGAAATTGCAGCGCTGCGGCAGGTGCAATCCGGGAGGACGGTTCGCCGGCGGTCGGAGGCGTCTCTTCTCGGCCTGCCGGTCTGGGAAATCGCCGTTGGACCGGACCTGGAGAGGGGGGAGCGGCGCGGTCACGCCCGGGCGATCATCGCCATCGGCGACATCGCCACCGGCTGGCTTGCCATCGGCGGGTTCGCGCGAGGAATCATCGCCTTGGGCGGGTGTGCCGTGGGAGGAGTCTCCCTGGGAGGAGTCTCCCTCGGGCTGTTCGGCGCGCTGGGGGGTCTTGCCGTGGGAACAATCGCTCTCGGAGGCGCCGCGATTGGGCTGGTTGCCCTCGGCGGCGGGGCAGTGGGCTATGTGGCGATTGGCGGCGGGGCGATCGGCCATTACGCCGCCGGCGGAGACGCTGCCGGGCATTTCATCCTGACTGCCCGTCGCCAGGACCCGGAGGCCGTCCGGTTCTTCCAGCAGTGGTTCCCGCTGCTCAAATTGTGGTTGCCCTGGCTGGCCGGGCGATAACTGGCTGGCCGGGCGATGTCCGGCGGCGGCTCGGCGCGAGCCCACTTGCCCGCTGGTGGGCTATCTGTCACGATAGGCGTTTCCGGCACGGTCGCCAGGTTGCCTCGCGCGCTCGCGCGAGATCGCTTGCGCGCCGCCGGCGAGTGAGAGGATAACGGAGGCCCGCGGGGCCCTTGGACCTTATTGTTTGTGCGTTGTACGGAGAATCCACCGATGGCCGCTTTCCCCGACATCAACAAGATCAAGTTCGAAGGCCCTGAATCAAACAACCCGCTCGCCTTCCGCTTCTATAACGAAAGCGAAATCGTCGAAGGCAAGACGATGAAGGACCAGCTCCGCTTCAGCGTGGCCTACTGGCACACGATGCGCGGCAGCGGCGCGGACCCGTTCGGCCCCGGCACGATGATCCGCCCCTGGGAAGGCCCGCTCGACGACGTACCCAACGCGATCAACCGGGTCAAGGTGGCCTTCGAGTTCATGGAGAAGCTCGGCGCGCCGCTGTTCTGTTTCCACGATCGCGACGTCGCGCCCGAGGGCGCCAGCCTGGCCGAAACCAACAAGAACCTCGACGCGGTGGTCAAGGCGATCAAGGGCGAGATGGAGCGGACCGGCATCAAGCTGCTCTGGGGCACGGCCAACCTGTTCAGCAATCCGCGCTACGTCCATGGCGCCGCCACGAGCTGCAATGCCGATAGTTTTGCCTACGCCGCGGCGCAGGTGAAAAAAGCCCTCGAAGTGACCAAGGAGCTGGGCGGCGAGGGCTACGTCTTCTGGGGCGGCCGCGAAGGCTACCAGACCCTCTGGAACACCGACATGAAGCGCGAGCTCGACCACCTCGGCACGTTCATGCGGATGGCCGTCGACTACGCCGAGGAGATCGGCTTTACCGGCCAGTTCTACTTTGAGCCCAAGCCCAAGGAGCCGACCAAGCACCAGTACGATTTCGACGCCGCCGCGTGCATCAACTTCCTCCGCGCGTACGGGCTCGAAAAATACGTCAAGCTAAACATCGAGACGAACCATGCCACCCTGGCCGGCCACACCGTCGAGCACGAACTGGACTACGCCGGCCACCAGGGCTTTCTCGGCTCGGTCGACGCCAACACCGGCGACCTGCTGCTCGGCTGGGACACGGACCAGTTCCCGACCGACATCTACCTGACCACGAAGATCATGCTGGCGTTCCTCAAGTACGGCGGCATCGCGCCCGGCGGCGTCAATTTCGACGCCAAGGTCCGCCGCGAGAGCTTCGAGCCGATCGACCTGTTCTATGCACACATCGGCGGCATGGACACCTTCGCCAGGGGCCTCCAACTGGCCGCGAAAATCCGCGCCGAGGGGGTCCTCCAGCGGATGATCGAGGACCGCTATAGCTCGTGGGAATCGGGCGTCGGCACGGAAATCGAAGGCGGCTGCCACGACTTCAAAACGCTGGAAAAATACATGCTCGAAAAGGGCGACGTCGACCCTTGCACCAGCGGCCGGCAGGAATTGTTCGAAAACGTCGTGAACCGTTACCTGCTGTAAGCGCCGGTCTTGCCGTAGGCGCCGGCCTTGCCGCCGGGCCGGGATTCAAGACGGCCGATCACGCCGGCCCAATCGCCTCGCGCTGCGGCGCGGAGAACCGGACCGCCAACTCGGCCGGCATGGACCGGACCGGCTAGCTCGCCCGCTCGGGATAGATCACCAGCTCCACGCGCCGATTTCGCTGTTTGCCCGCCGCGGTTGCATTCGACACGACCGGGTGATTGCCGCCATGGCCGACGACGAAGACCTGCCCGGGCTGAATCCGCGTCTGGCTGAGGAGGACGTCGTGAACGGCAGCCGCCTGGGCGGTGGAGAGTTGGGTGTTGTTGCGGAACTGGTAATTCTGCACGGGATCGGAATCGGTGTGCCCCTCGATCCCGACCATCTGGTTCGGATAGGTGCGAAGGATCTCCGCCGCCGCCGAGGTGATCAATTGGCCCGCATTGGGCAGGAACTGGCTCGTGCCTTGCTGGAAGAGCTGATCGGCCGCTAGTTCGATGCGAATCAC
>JAMOAF010000116.1 GCA_023621895.1 Planctomycetota bacterium | reverse complement strand
CGCCGTGCCGTAGATCGCCTGGCTTGCGCGGGCGACCGACACCGATTCATTCGGGCCGTGGCAGGTATCCTCCGAGCCGGGGCCGTAGGCGATCGCCGGCACGCCGAATTGGCTCGCCAGCACGCCGCCGGCGGTCCCCATGCCCAGGCGGGGGAGCCGGAATTTGCCGCACGAGACATCGCAGCCGGCGGCCGCCAGCGCGTGGCGCGCCCGCGTGATCAACGGGTGATACGGATCCAGCGACCAGGCCTCGACCCGCTGTTCCAGGACAGTAGTCCGTTTTGTGTAGAATTGCCGCTCCTCGCGCCGCACCACCACGTCGACGGCGACGCGGGCAACGGAAGCCGCCGCGGCCCGGGCCTCGTGCTTGAGCTGTTCCATCGCGCCGCTGACGGTCTCGGTCTCGCGCAATCGCCGGCAGACGCCGATGACGCCGGATGCCGAGCCGGGCCGGTGCTGGAAGCGCGGCGAGAGCAAGTTTTGGAATTCGGGCTGCCCATCCGAGCCGGCTGCCCGGTACCGGTTGTGGAAGTTCTCAAACACCGCGGTCGTCGCGTCGCTGACCTGGAAGTTGTCCGGCCCTTCGATGAGCACCTCGAACACCGCCGACCCATCGTGGCCATAGTAGATGGCCAGGCCGGTCGGTTCGCCCAGAATGGCGAAATCGGGCCGCAAGTCCAGCGAAGGGAGCGTGTCTTGCACCAGGTGGCGCAAGCCGGGACTTCCGCCCTGCTCCTCGGAGACCGTCGCGGCTACGACCAGGTTGCCCTTGAGCGGCAGCAACGCGCGCCGCAGCAGGCCGCCCGCGTAGATCTGGGCCGCCAGGCCCGCCTTGCAGTCCGAGGCGCCGAGCCCGTGCAACACCCCGTCGCGGACCTCTCCGCTATAGGGCGATTCTTGCCAGGCTTCGGGCTGGCCCTCGCCGGCCGTATCCATGTGCGAGCTGAGCAAGAGCGTCGGCTCTCCCTGGCGGCCGGGAAGAACTCCAACCACGTTGCCGTAGTCGTCGATATGCACATTCTCGTAGCCGATCGCTCGCATCCGCTCCTCGACGAGTTGCGCCACTTCATGTTCGTGCAGCGAGGGGCTCGGAGTGCGGATCAGTTGCTGCGTGAACGCCAAGGCTTCCGCTTCGAGACCGCGGGTCTTGGCTGCCAGTAGGGAATACATATCGGAAACCTCCTTCCGTCAGGTGGCCGCGTGGTTTTCAGGGAGATGTGCCGCAAGGCCCATCCCCCTGCGACCTGTGCCAGTGCAGTTTGCGTGCCAATCCCGGCGATGCCGCGTGCAGACTAACTCCAAAAGGGGGTTTGGCCCTCGTTTGGCTCTGTACGTTCGAGAGCTGGGGCCCGAAAGAAAGCGGCCGGTCCGCAGGTTGACGACCTTGACGTATGGGATTATCCTATTTCAAAATGAAATAACCGCATTTCAAATTGAATGGATCGAGTCAGCCGTGAAAT
Source organism: Planctomycetota bacterium (assembly GCA_023621895.1). Lineage (GTDB taxonomy): Bacteria > Planctomycetota > Planctomycetia > Pirellulales > Thermoguttaceae > JAAYCB01. Next base: position 1,718 of record JAMOAF010000116.1, on the reverse strand, counting down.
CAGAAGAGCTGGCGTTGGCGGAGTTGTTGGACCTGTCGGAGGGACGGTTCGATTTGCACGGGCGGCGGCTGGTGCTGCATTCGTCCGACGCGATGGCGCAATTGCGGAAAGACCTGGTCGAGACGGTGGGGCAGGAGCAGGCCCGCCGCCTGCTCACGCGGTTCGGCAATTTCTGGGGCCGCGCGGACGCGGCGGCGATGAAGCGAATCTTCCGCTGGGACACGATCGAGGATTGGCTGAGGGCGGGACCGCGGATGCACACCTTGCAGGGCGTTGCCCGGGTGACCGTCAAGCTCCTCGACGTCCAACCGGCGGCCGGGCGATTTCACATGGAAGTCACCTGGCACGATTCGGCGGAGGCGGACGAACAGCGGCTGGCGCTGGGGCAGTCGCTCGATCCCGTCTGCTGGACGATGGTGGGCTACGCCAGCGGGTACGCGTCGTTCTGCACCGGTCTGGAAGTCTTTTTCATTGAGGACAAGTGCCGGGGCAAGGGGGACCGCATCTGTTCCGCCGTGGGGCGAGACCGCCAAAGCTGGGGCCGAGAGATCGAGCCGCACGTGGCGTACTTCCATGCCGACGACATCCAGGGACACGTCCTGCGGCTGACCAGGGAGCTGAAGGAGAAGATGCAGGAGATCGCCCGGCAGCGCCGCCGCATCGCCAGCCTGGAAAGGGTCGTCGGCGCCTCGCCGGCCGAAGTCCATAGCAACGCCTACAGGCAGGTGATCGAGTTTGCGTCGCGAGTGGCGCGCCACGACTCGTCGGTGCTGATTACGGGCGAGAGCGGGACGGGCAAGGAAGTGCTGGCCCGGTACATCCATCGGACCAGTCCGCGCTCGGACGGCCCGTTTCTGCCCGTCAATTGCGGCGCTCTGCCCGAGACGTTGCTGGAGAGCGAGTTGTTTGGACACAAGGCCGGGGCCTTCACCGGCGCCACGCGGGACCGCTTGGGACTGTTCGAGGAAGCCGGCGGCGGTACGGTCTTTTTGGACGAGATCGGCGACGTTTCTCCGAGCATGCAGACCAAGCTGCTGCGCGTCCTTCAAGAGCGCGAGATCGTTCGCGTCGGCGAGAATCGGCCGCGGAAGGTCGACATTCGCGTGATCGCCGCCAGCAACAAGGACATCAAGTCCGAGGTCAAGGAGGGCCGTTTCCGCGAGGACCTGTACTACCGGCTGGGTGTGATCGAAATCGAGGTGCCGCCGCTCCGCGATCGCAAGGAGGACATCGTGTCGCTGGCCAGGCACCTGGTCGCCAAGACGGCCACACGCCTGGGGATGGCCCAGCTTCGCCTGGATTCCACGGCCTTGGACTGCCTGAATTCCCACGACTGGCCCGGCAATGTTCGCGAACTGGAAAACGTGCTCGAGCGGGCGGCCGTGCTTTGCGCGAGGTGGAGCGGCGACACATCCGGGCCGTGCTCGAATCCGTTGGGGGCAATCGTACGCGCGCAGCCAAGATTCTCGGCATCAGCTCCGCCACGCTCTGGCGGCGGCTCCGGGCGCGGTAGCGCGCGGCCTCTCTATTGGCGCGAACCCGGCCCGGACGCGGAGGCCGCCGCCGAGCCGTAACCCGAAAACTCGATCGGGCTCGCCTTCAGCCATCGGTCGAAGAACTTCTGCCAGGCGGCGTCGATCCGCGGGCTGGTCGCGCGATGCCCTTCGTCAGTGGTGGCAAACTCGATTCTCTCTGGAATGCCCAGCACCGCGTAGACC
>JAMOAF010001060.1 GCA_023621895.1 Planctomycetota bacterium | reverse complement strand
GGAGGTGAGCCGCGAATTGACAACGCGACCGGCCAGGGCGGCGGGCAGAACGCCGCTCGAAAGCAGTTCGGGCCAGTAGCGGTAGTTCGTATACGAGGCGTCGCGCGTGCCGGTGGCGCGCGGCGGCCGATCGGTCGGCTCGACCCGCGGCGAAAGCCACCAGTCGCCGGGCTCCGCCGGCCACGTGGTTCGGATCGCGCGGAGCGTGTCTTCCGCCACTCCCTTGGCGATCCCGGCGACCACTTCGGGCTTCGTGGTTGCGCTGGCGTCTCGCCGCTCGCACAGGGCCGACCAGGAGCGCAGCCCCTTCGCCACCCAGCCGTTGTTGTGGAAGTACTTGGAGACCTGCTTGCGCGTGTCGGCTTCCGGAACTCCGGCGACGAGGCCGTCGGCGCCGGCATCCGCGCGGAGCGAGAGCAGCATTTCGGCGATCCGGTCCAGCGGCCGGAAGCCGTCCGCCCACCAGCCGCCGGCGCCCGCTCGCTGTTCCAGCAGACCAGCCGTGTGCAGCAACTGACCATATTCGCTGATCGAGGGGCCGTAGTAGTCGATCGTCCCGTCCTGGCGGACGAAGTTTGTTAGCCAGTAGCGAAACAGGGCTGCCGCCCGCTCGTTGAGCCCCCAGGCTGACAGGGCGTCAACCGCGGCGATGATCGTCGGCGGGAAACCGTCGTGTTCGGGCCTTGCATAGACTCCCACGCCGTACTTGGGATGATCGCCGTCGAACGTCGCGTCGACGTGGGCCAGGCCGGTCCGCACGGAGAGGTCCAGGAAGGGATGCCCCGTTTTGATCTCGGGACTGGTCCGCAGCTTGTTGGCATTCGAGGCAATCTCGGCGGGATCGAAAGCGGGCTGGCCGGTTGTCCGGGGGAACAGGCCGAGAACGACGTCCAGGCTGGGCGTGCCGGGGAACAGTTTCCGCACCGGGTCTTCGAGCGACTCGAGCCACGCGGCCGGATCGACCGTCTCGCCGGCGTTAAGCGAAGGCGCCCAGGCAAGCGTAGCGGAGAAAGCGGCGCAGCGGCGGAGAAAGCGGCGCCGGCCGAATCGAGAGCATTTCATCGTTGCGGGTTCTCTTGAGCGGAACAGATGATGCCCCTTGAGCCGGTATTATAACAGAAACGCCCGGGGGGGGCGGCCCTTCGACAGTCGGAGGGCGGCCTGCGCCCGAGCGTTGCTCGGCCCGTGGGGCAGAACTGGTTGTCCGCCGTTACTTCTCGGCTGCTTTCTTGCCTTTTTGAGTTTTCTTCGCCTCGTCGCGGCGGGCCTTCATCTTTTCTTCGACGGCCGCGCGCTGCTCGGGGGTGAGGACGTCCATCACCTTGCTGCGGATCGTCTTTTCGAGCTCGGCCATCTTCTGCCTGACCTTAGTCATTTTCTCCTTCTGCTCCGGCGTGAGTTTGAGGGCCTCTTCGGCGGCCTTCTGGGCCTCCTGGGGCTTCTTGCCGGCTTCCTTGGCGGCTTTCATCGCCGCCTCGCGGGCGGCCTTCTGCTCGTCGGTGAGGATGTCGCCGAGGGCCTTGCGGGCTTCAACCAGCGGCGCTCTCATCTCCTTGGCGATTGCCTCGAGCTTGGCCTTCTGCTCGGCCGAGAGCTCCAGGCCTTCGAGTAGTTGTCGCGGCAAGACTTGGACCTGCTGCCGGCCCTTCTCGGCCGGCTGCTTTCGCTTGCCTGGTTTCTGCTTTTCCTGGGCCATGATGGGGATGGCGATTGCCAGCACCAACAGCGGCGCCAACACGCGAGAGAACGTCTTGAACATGGTCACTTCTCCTTTGGGGTTGCCTCAAACACGAAAACCGCTCGGCTCACCTCGCCTTGCTCGGCGACACGGCAGCCACGGACTAATAACCTAATCCGCCAAAACAACCTAATCAACCGGGGGGGCAGCATGGGTATGAACCGAGGGGGCTCACGCGCGCACTCCAATCACGTGAAACCCCAGCGCGAGCCGTTCGTTTCGCAAGGACGGTTCTGCGGCGGCAGCATCCGCTGGCGCTACGGTCCGTAGGGTGGTCCAGAGCGGCCCATCCCTTGGCGGATTGCACTGCCGCGACGCGTGCCAATGGAGAAAACGCCGACAGGACCAAAACGCCAGCGCCGGCCCACCTATCGGCCCGTAGGGTGGTCCAGAGCGGCCCATCCCTTGGCGGATTGCACTGCCGCGACGCGTGCCAATGGAGAAAATGCCGACACGACCAAAACGCCAGCGCCGGCCCACCATGACCTTTCGGAATGCGGCGACTGATCGCCGCCTTCCGCGTCCTTGGCTCGTCTGATTCATCAGCGGCGAAGATCGACGGCAGCACTGGCCTCGCTTACGCGTCGGGTTACGATTGGCGGGGGCAGCGCGAGGGTGGGCGCGAAAAGCGGTGATGAATCACCGCACTCCGAAAGAGCGGTGCGGGGCGTTTACGGTGGCGCTCGGTGGGGCGGCGCTCGCGTTCCGGCCATGCAAACGTGTTCGGTCCATGTAAACCGCCGAGCCCCCGCCAACCGACCCGGCTTGGTCCGCTCTGCACCACCCTACGCCTCGCTTACGCGTCGGGGTGTGATTGCGGCCTCGCTTACGCGTCGGGGTGTGATTGGCGGGGGCAGCGCGAGGGGTGGGCGCGAAAAGCGGTGATGAATCACCGCACTCCGAAAGAGCGGTGCGGGGCGTTTACGGTGGCGCTCGGTGGGGCGGCGCTGGCGTTCCGGCCATGTAAACGTGTTCGGTCCATGTAAACCGCCGAGGCCCCGCTAACCGACCCGGCTTGGTCCGCTCTGCACCACCCTACAGCCTCGCTTACGCGTCGGGGTGTGATTGCGGCCTCGCTTACGCGTCGGGTTGTGATCGGTGATGCCGGCTGCCATTTGGCGGGCCGGCAGGCGGAAGATTTTCGAGCTTTCCGGGATCGTGTCGCAAAGGCTTGTTTGGCAATGGTTTACGGTCTTTTTTGGGCCAATCCGGTGGTGGGGGCGGTAAATTCTTTGGCGATCCCTTGACTCGAACGAACGTTTGTTCTAATATGAAACGAACGTTTGTTCGATATGTTCTTTGGCACTCGGCTCGTTCCCAAGCT
>JAMOAF010000276.1 GCA_023621895.1 Planctomycetota bacterium | reverse complement strand
ATGCCGCCGGTTCGCGCGAGCATACAATCGTCAAAGACGGCGTGCCCTTGTTCAAACGTACACCCGATAGCGGTATCGAGCACGAATCGCAAGCCGGCCGTATCGGCCGACGTGGTAAACCCCGCCTCGAGGCGCTGGTAGGGCGCGGCCTTGGCGATGCCGGGGCTCGAATGTTCGGCGAGGACACGGCCATCGGCGGCGAGTTCGGCGACGATAAGACGCACCAAGTCGCCGGGGTTCGCCCCAAACCCTTGTCCCGCCAAGTCCACGGTCTTGGCCCACACGGCCGCGGCATAGGGCGTGTTGGGCTGCGCGCCGACGTCCTGGTACACGCGCGTGCGGCCGTTGCCGGAACTGTGCGTCCGCAACGCTTCCTGCCCCGAACGCGGGTCGGGCAAGCCCAGCGCGGGATGTTTTATGTACACGGATTCGGGGTAGACGTAGCTTTCGCTGGGGCCGACCCCCTCGCAGGTCCAGGCGAACCGTTTAGATGTTCCGCCCTCTTTGGCGCGTAGCTCGGGCACGCCGTACTCGAAACCGGGATTGAGCAACAGGTTGCCCGCCGGGCCAGCCGCGTCGGCCGCTACCGATACGGGCGCAGCCCCCTCTCCGCCCGGACCAGGCCCAATCTCAATAGCCTGCACCGCCGCGCGAAGCCCAAAGGGGTTCGAGAACCGGATTTCGATGACCCCGTGCTGCGGCTGAATGTCGTTGAAGACAAGGTCTACCGCCTTCGCGAGTCCGCCTGCCGTAGCTGCCACATCCATCGCCGAGACAACTTCCAGCCCGTTAATACGCACGGTGACGGCTTGCTCCTTGGGATTCTCCTGAACCGTCTGCGCGAACTTGAGGCGGACGTGGTAGACGCCCGGCCCAACGGTCACATTTACCCAGAACTCGGCGGCGCGGATTCCGTACCGGTACAACTCGGGGTCGGGTGTTCCCCGGATGACATCCGCTTGAGGCGTGGTCAGCCAAGTGCCAGCTACGGAATCGGCCATGTTGCCGAGCCGGGCAACGACCTCCGTGGCGGGCAGCCACGTCTGACCGAGGCTGTCCACGTGTCCCGCCCGGCCGGTGTATCCGCAAATCATGCGTTGGGCGCCTGCCGGACCGCTCCCGGAACCGTATACCGTCTCGGGGGTCGCGGCGTCAGGAACTGCCCCCGACCACTGGATGGCGTCAATATACACGGCGCTTCCGCCGGATACGGGATTGCGGGCGCCGCGGGCGACGATTCCGATTCTGTGTTCCCCGGGTTCAAGGCCGTTCTTGTAATACAAGACCTGCTGCTGCCTCTCAGCGGGGTTCCAGCAGTCGATGCCCGCCAGTTGTTTCACATCGTCGAGGTACACGTCAGCAAGGCCGCCATTGGGTCCTGCGCCGCCCATAACGCGCACCTGATTGCCCGAGAACGTCCACGCGGCTTCCGCGCCGGCTGTTGCCGCGGTCCGGTAACCGCCTTGAAAACTGGCCGCATCGCTGACGCTGGCCCATTCGCCCGTATAGGCCAGCGCCGCGTCGTCCGTCATTTCTTGCGGATCGGCGCCGGCGAGGCGTATGCGCGTCGAACCATCGTGCCGGATGGACACGACGGCGTCGCCCGACGGCAGCCGGGTACTCGTGTATCCGTTGGCGTCAAGAACGGCGCGTCTCGACAGCGCTTCGCCGTTTGCCGTCACGTCCCCGGGCTCGAATGCCAGGCGGACCACGTCGACCGTGTTCGCGGGCGCGTCGAACGTCTCGTAGCTGACCTCCCCTTTGCCGTAGACGACGGAACGCACCACGGACGAGGTGCGCATGATGTGATTCTCGCGCGCCGCCCCCAGCGTCTCCGGCATCCAGGCCATCGTGCCAAGGACATGTTTCAAGGCCATCGGATGCGCAATCTTGAACCAGGCCCCCGCCACGATGGCGCCGCCGTCAATGTTGTCTTCGACCACGCCGGTCTCGCGGCAATCGTAGGTGGCCAGGAGCTGCTGCCGCCTCGCCATCTCGCGTCCCCACGCGCTCCCGGCGAGCGCGCCGTACTGCGCGTACACCGTGGCGAATTCCATAGGACCGTACCACAGCGAACGGCCGCAACACCCACAACCTTCCGGATACGCCCACGCGCCGCTGAACGTGTCGCCGTTCGAGTCCGGAGACACGCACGAATGATTGAGGAACAGGCTCATGACATTGCGCGCATCGTTGCGCCAGTTGGGAAATACGCCGGGGTGTTCCATGAAATAGCGCACGGCGAATTCCGTGACGTTTTCCGCCTGCACGGGGTTGGGCCAGTCCCAGTAGTTGCGTCCCCACACGTCGTTCACGGTCCAGTCAGGCAACAGCACATCGCGCAGGTACGCGAGGCCCGCGTCGCGGGCCGCAACGACGCTTTCTCCGCCGCCCACGTACCCGAGCCGAATGACTTCATCAAGAAACGCCAGAACAAACACCACGCCCCCTGTCATCTGAGTCTCCTGCGGCCAAGGCGCGGATTCAGGGTTGGCATAACGAAGCCACGGCGCGCGGTCAGCGGCCGGGGCGCAATGCTCGGCGAACAAATCGGCCCAGTGCTTGGCTGTTTCCCACCAGCGCGCGTTGCCGGTCACCTGATAGGCTCTCACAAGCGCAATACCAACCTCGGCGGTGATGTCGAGCTGAATCATGCCATTGGCGTCGCACTTGCCGTACGGCTTTCCCTTGACAGGCACGCTGATGAGGAACTCCGGCCACGGATGCTCGGCCCCGGTGAGGCAATGGTCCAACAACGTGTCGATGGTGACCGAAAACAACGCGATCGCGGCCGGGTCGCCCGAATAGCGGTAGTAATCGACGAGCCCCGAAATTACGTACGCGGCGCGCTGGCCGAGATCGCCGGTGGCCCAATCGTCAATGGGTGGAATCGAAATGGTTCCGTCGGGCGCGATATTCCACGCACCGCTGAAGACGAATTCCGGCGCTGCGGCCACGGCGCGCGAAGGCTCCGTCCACGGGTATCGCTTCAGCGTTTCTGCGGCGATCCGCACCCGGAAGTCCCACTGACCGTTCTGCGCGGCATACCAGGGCGCGATCACGCC
>JAMOAF010000619.1 GCA_023621895.1 Planctomycetota bacterium | reverse complement strand
ATTAGAAACGTCTTTATGCACATGGTATAATTCCATGCCGTGCCCCCATTTCTGGCCGGTTGGCCTGCCCTCGCGGGCGGTCTTCACGCGCCGCTGGTCTTGGCCGCGCTGGGGTAGTGAATTCAGATCATCCCGTTGAGGTTTGAACCATGCCCGCTTGCGCGGAACCAGATGGAGCTTTCAGCCGGCGGCTGCTCTTCGCCTCGTATCACGGTTACGTCGATCCGTCGAGCGGGGCCGCTGTGTCGGCGAGGGGATTGCCCGTTCTCACTCGATCAGTCCACGCGCGTGGCGGCGGAGCGCGTCCAGGAGGCCGTCGAGGTGCTCGGCGCGGGTGAGCGGATTGATGATCGTCACGCGCAAGGCGCCGACGCCGTTGAGATTGGTCGACACGATGTAGAACTCGCCCGACTCGATCAGCCGGCGGCGGAGCTCCAGTTGGAAGCGGCCGATCCGTTCGGGCGGAGCGCCGCGAAGCGCGTCGGGAACGTGGCGGAAAACGACGATGTTGCACTCCGGCTGGTGGAGCGGCTCGAAATCGGGCGCGGCGGAAAGCTTTTCGAACAGCGTCTGCCCAAGCGCGAAAGTCACGTCGACCAGGTCGGCGAAGAGTTGAGGGCCGAACAGGGACCAGACGCCCCAGAAGCCGAAGGCCGCCGCCCGCTTCGTGCATTCGATCGTCCGCAGCCCGCTGTCGTACTCGGCCAGGCCCGGCGCCGCCGGATCGAAAAGATAGGGAGCGTCCTGGCGAAACGTCTCGAAGCGGTGCGCCCGGTCTCTATAAAGGACGAATGCGCAGAGGGCGGGCACGAAGAGCATCTTGTGGGCGTCCCAGACGACGCTCTCCGCGCGGTCCAGCCCGGCCAGCAGGTGGCGATGCCGCGGGCTGAACAGCGCTGCGCCGCCGTGGGCCGCGTCGACGTGCAGCCAGACTTGATGGCGGCGGCAGACTTCGGCAATCTCGGCCAGCGGGTCAAACGCCCCGGTCGGCGTGGCGCAGGCGCAGGCGCTGACGGCGACGATCGGGCGGCCCTGGCGGCGCAACTGGCCGAGCCGCTCGTCGAGCCGCTGCGGGTCCATCCGCCGCCGCTGGTCGAGCTCGACGCGGACCACGTTCTCCGAGCCGATGCCGAGGATGCCGGCCGAACGCGCGACCGAGTAGTGGGCGTCGTTGTGGACGACCAGCACCGGCGCTCGGCCGGAAATGCCCTTTTCCCAGGAGTCTTCCAGGCTGACGTTTCGGGCGGTCAAGAGGGCCGTGAGATTGGCCAGGGAGCCGCCGTGGGTCGCCAGCCCGGAGAACGCGCCGGCCCGCCAGCCGATCTGTTGGCCGAGCCGCTCGACCATCGCCCACTCGGCGGCCGTTGCCCAGGGCCCCATGTCGTAGACGGCCATCACCTGGTTGGTCACCGAGCCGACCGCGTCGAACAGCCCGCCGACGGGCAGCGACGCCGGCACCTGGTGGCCGATGTAGCGGGGGTCGTGGAGGTTGTGCCCGCGAGAGAGCATCGTTTCGGCCAGTTCGGCAAAACGCGCCGCGAGTTGGTCCCGGGGACAGTCCGGCGAGAGGGCCTCGTCAAGCGATTGGCGAGCCTGGGCGATGTTCTCTTGCGGCGAGCGCCACGGCAGAACGTCTTTGCCGCTGGCTTGCACGGCCTGGAGATGGTCCGCCAGTTGTGCGACGAGCCGCTCGCCGGCGTCGCGAAACAGTGCGGGCGAATAGGCGGCTTCGATGCGTTTTCGGGCGTCGTCGAGATGCGGATCGTGGGCCATGAGAGGTTGCCGCTTGCGGGCGTGGAGGTTGACAGGGGAGCGTTGGATGAGCCGGTGCGGTTGGTGGGTTCCCAAGCTGGAGCTTGGGAACCAGGGGAAGCCGGTGCGGTTGGTGGGTTCCCAAACTGGAGCTTGGGAACCAGGGGAAGCTGGTGCGGTTGGTGGGTTCCCAAACTGGAGCTTGGGAACCAGGGGAAGCCGGTGCGGTTGGTGGGTTCCCAAGCTGGAGCTTGGGAACCAGGGGCGGGGAACCAGGTGTATGGGCCAGGTGTATGGGTCCGGTGCGCCGGGCGCGCACTTTGCGCCGGGCGAGTTCTGCTTTGGTCTGTTATAGAGTGCCGATGCCGGTGACGCCAGCCGGAGCGACTGGGCCGGTCCGAAAGGGGGTAGTCCTCGCCAGTCCGGTCAGCGGAGTTGCGACCGGGCCATGATGTTCGCTTTGGCAAGCGTTTCGTCGAGCTGGGCAACGATCATCGCCGCGTGCTGCCTGCCAATACCCAGCTCGAGGAAGAGCTCGGCGGACGGCATCCCGGATGTGGGCAGCCCGAGCGGCGGCAAGCCCTTAAGATGGCAGAGCGAGTCGGCCAGGGCGACGGCGGCGACGATCTTCCGGTGTGGGCCGGTGTAGCGCTCGATGGCGTGGTGGAAGCCGATCGCGTCGGTCAAGTGCTGGGGAAGTCTCCAATTGGCGGCGACGTGGGCGCCGAGTTCGGCGTGATCGAAGCCGACGATCTCCCGTTCCCGCTGGCAGAGCGGTGTCTCGCCGAGTGGATCGGCAGCGCACGAATCGATGATTCGGCAGAACAGCGTGTGGAGGTACTGATCGGCCAAGACCAATCCCACGTCGTGCAGCAGGCCCGCCAGATACGCTTCGTGGCCGTTGACGCGAGCGGATTTCTCGGCGACGACCTGGGCAACCATTCCCGTGCCGACCATGTGATTCCAGAGTTCCGCCCGGGAGTAGCTCCGGTAGCCCGACGTTTGCCGGAACAGCGGCGCGACGAAAGCCGAAAGAGCCAGATTGCGGATTTCCTGGAAACCGAGGAGCATTACGGCCTGTTTCAGGTCCGAGACTTGCTGGCGGAGACCGTGGTACGACGAATTGACGGTGCGCATGATCCGCATCGCCAGGCCGGGATCGCTGCGGATCACCCCGATCAGGTCCTCCGCGTCGGTGTCGGAATCTGCCGCGAGCTCCATGATCTGGAGCGCTACTGCCGGGAGCGACGAGATTTCGCCGATTCTCTGAAACACGCGGTCGACCGCATCCGCGTGCGACGGCAGACAGTCACTTGCAGGGTTTACTTCAGGCGTTTGAACGTTCATTCAGCCTAATCTCGACAGGCGGAAGAATCGATACAACCGGCGCCGCGCTTCCAACGGGCGGTCCCATTCCTGCGCACGGACGGCTTCGCGCGTCGTCCAGCAGCGGGCCGGCCGCAAGAATCGGAACGATTCCCAAGACCCGCACCCTTGCCCATGGCAACCCTACCATAAGGAAACGCCAGAGAGAGTCCCGCTTTCCGGTTGCCCTGGGAATGGGCGATTCCCTGCCGGAGAAACCGGCAACAAGCTTGCCGCCGGTTCTCCGATCGCCGAAAATCGCGACTGCCCCCGCGGCAGTCGTCCGCCCTGAATCGCGGCGATTCCTGCGGCCAACCTCGCCGCCGGGCGGCAGGAGTCGCGCACGGGGCTGGCTGCCCGGGCTGGCGCGGAAAGTGTGTATCCATGAATTGGCGACTCGCGGCGTCGCGATCGGAACACGGTTTAGGAGACTGCGGAGGACGATCGAATGACCTGGCAACATCGATTGATTTTGGCGTTGTTTTTTGCCGTTGGACTGGCCGCGCGAGCAACCGCGGCCGACCTGCCCGCCTGGACGGCGAAAATCCGCGGCGACCACCCGCGGCTGTTTTTCAACGCCGACACCTGGCCGGCGGTTCGCGATCGGGCGCTGGGGGCCGAGCTTGCCTGGTACCGGTCCGTGAAGGCGCGGGTGGACCGCTTGCCCCAAGCCTTGGCCGGCGCCGCCGAGCAGCCGCGAGAGCTGGGACCGGAGGCCGCCTGGGCGGCGTTCGTCTATCGCGTCACCGAGGACCGCCGCTACCTAGAGCTGGCCAGGAAGTGCCTGGATGCGAGCCTCCGGTTCTACGACGACTGCTACGAAAAGCGAAAGTCGGTCAACTGGTATTCGACCAGCCGGGTTCATGCCATGATGGCTTGGGACTGGCTCTACAACGATCTGGACGAAGCGGAACGCGGCGCGCTGATGTCGCGCCTCGTGACGGCCGTCGACCGGGTGCTCAAGGCGAAGCCGGCGATCTACCGGGAGAATATGTCGGGCTATAGCACCGGTTTTTACGGCGTGAGGAACTGCTTGTGGTTCATCGGCTGCGCCGCCTTCGGCAGCGGAATCGAGACCGGACGGGTCAACGAGTGGCTGGTCTGGGGGCACGACGAGAACCTCAAGATGCTTGCACACCGGAAGAAGGCCTGCGGCGAGCAGGGAGGCGGCGCCTCGCCGACGCTCGGCTATATCTTCGGTGCCTATCCCTGGGCGGAGCAGAACTTCTTCTATACGTGGCTCTCGAGCACCGGAGAAGAGATCGCCTCCAAGTGGCCGCACAGCGCCTCGCTCGCCCACTACGTGATCTGGAACTGGATCGAAGCGGAGCCGCTACCGCTCGAATTCGGCTACGGCGACACCCCGCACACGACCAACCGCCTGCCGATCGGGCAGCTTTACACGCACATGGCCAATATCCGCCACCTCTATGGCAAGACGGAGCCCAGGGCGGCGGCGCTCGCCCGCTGGGTGCAGGAGCGACTGCCCGACAAATCGTACTCGATGAGCTGGTTTATTTATCCTTTCCTGCTTACCGAGCTGGAAAAATCGCCCGAGCCGGCCGCGCCGGAATCGCTTCCCCATGCGTGTTATTTTGAACCGATGGGGCAGGTGTTCATGCGGTCGGGCAGCGGTGCCGAGGATACGTACTGCCTGTTCACCTGTGGCGGGATTCTCAGCCAGCACCGGCATTTCGACGCGCTGAATTTCGTGATCTATCATCGCGGGCATCTGGCGCTCGATTCGGGAACGCGCTATCTGGAGTTCGACAACGGCCAGCATCTGGCCAACTATTACGCGCAGACGGTCGCCCACAACTGCGTGCTGATCCATCAGCCGGGAGAGCCCCCGGCGGGGTACTGGGGCGGCACGGTCGAGGGAAACCACGGCGGACAGCACCGGCCACTCGGCTCCGAACTGAAGCAATTGACCGCCAACGACCGTTATGTCTACGTCGCGGGCGACGCCACCGCCTGCTACCAGCACGGCGCTGCCGGCCGGCCGGGGCAGAAGAACCTGCCCGAGAAATGCGCGCTCGCGACGCGGCAGATCGTGTTCTTGATGCCCAACCATTTCGTGATTTTCGACCGGGTGGCGACCACCGATCCGGCGTACCGGAAACAGTGGCTCTTGCACACGGCCGGTGAGCCGGAGATTGAAGGCAATACGCTCCGCGCCGACCACCAGCAGGGGCGGATGTTCTGCCGGACGCTGCTGCCCGCCGATGCCGTCATCGAAAAAGTGGGCGGACCGGGGAAGGAATTCTGGGCGGCCGGCAGAAATTGGGACCTGGAGAACCGCCGGGGGCTGACCGCGGAGAATCTGGCGATGATCGGCCGGTGGCGACTGGAGGTCTCGCCGGGGAGCGAGCGGAAGGAGGACTGCTTTCTCCACGTGATCCAGGTCGGCGACCAGAAGCTCGATGCGATGGACAAGGTGGAGCGGATCGCAGGCGCGGCGTACGAGGGTGTCCGGATCGCGCTCGGCGAAAGCCGGGTCGAGGTGCGATTTGCCACTTCCGGCGACCTGCATATGGAGTTGTCGCCGCCGTGACCGCACCAGCGCGGCCGCCGCTGAGGGACTGTTCCGACCCATCCTGCCTGCCCCGCCGGTAGACCCGCGCGGTGGCCGGCGAGCGGGCGAGTCGGACGATGCGCTACGCGCCGACCTTGGCGCGAATCCGCGCCCGCACGTAATCGGCCAGTTCCCCCACGGTTGCTTCCGCGAGGACATGCTCATCCACGGTGATGCCGTAGCGCGATTCGAGTTCGAAGAGGAGTTCCGCGATGCCCAGCGAATCGACCCCGAGTTCGATCACCGGGTCGTTGAGGGTGGGATTGCCGCCGAACTTCTGCTGCAAGGCCGCGAGAATGTGAGCTGCCACGTCGTTGCTCATGGGTCGATACGCCCGTTCCCCAGGTTCCTTGCTGGAGGCTTTGTGCTCTGGTCTTGTCTTTTCCCTTTGCGAGGCAGCCGTCTGAAACCCATCGCCAGCCGCGTCGGACTGAGTCAGGGCTCCGCGCCGGCTATCGCCAATCGCGCGCAGTCGGACCGCCGTGCTACATTATCACTGCTATTCTATCGGCCCGCCACCCTCCGGTCCCCCAGAGAAGCCCCGGGCACCGGCGCCGGAACCGCCGGGCGGGCACGGCTGCAAGCCTCGCGCGGATTTTCCCAAATATTCCGACGAGGGTGCCGTGGGCGAATAAGCAGATTTACAGCATTGGCGAAAAAGCCTATCTTGATGCCTACCGGGACAGCTTCGGAGCGGCCTCGACACGGTCGCCCGGCGAAAAATCGGGAAGGGACTCTTCTATCGGAGGCGAGATCATGAGCCCCACAGCACTCTGCGCCATCCTGCTCGTGGCGGCGATTGACTACGGGTACGAACCCATGGAAGACGGCGGCATACGCTACCTGATCCGCATCGAACCGCACATGGTCGATCTGCTCAGCCGTGGGCAGGTGTTCGGCAGCGATATTCCGCCGGAAGTCGCGGGACGCGTCAGGGCGTTCCGCGTTTACGCCGCCGAAGAGCCCGCATCCAAGCAGGTTCCACCTGCGCCGACCGTGAACCGGCCGCTGCCCATCGAGAAACCGCCGTCCACCGAGCAGCCAGTGACGGTCAAGCAACCAGTGACGGTCGAACAGCCGGCAGCGGTGAAGCAATCGCTCCCGGTTGAATCTCCGGCCAAACCTCCGGCCGCGACGCCGGGGCAGAGCCTCCGCGACATGTTTCTTGCGCCGCAGGCGCTGTCGCCCTCCGAGGAGGCTCCCCGGCAACTCCCCAAGACGGAGAGGGTGGAGCACGCCGTAGCCCTTGCGCCCGAGCAGGGGTCGTGGCCGCAGCTCGATCTCCACGGAGAGGAGTCTGCAACCGCTGCGCGTGGCGATTCGGCGCCCAAGCCGTATTTTCCGTTGATTCTGGCGGTTCTCGTCGCCGCCGGTTCCAGCACCGGGATGCTCTATTTTGGCTGGCTGGCCTTCGACTACCGCGCACGGTATCGGAGCCTGCTCCGCGAGATGCTGGGCGACGAGGAGCCGCTGCCGCAGCTTGCCGGGCGTCTCGAGGAGGATTCGCCGGCTGACGCTTAATCTGGAGCAAACAGGTGGCCGAATCACAGCCATCGGACGCCGAGGCGATCTCGCTCGACGAACTGGTCGCACTCAACGATGAAATCGCCGCCCTGGTCCGTGCCGGGGTGCCGCTGGATCGGGGTTTGTGGCGGCTCGGAGGCGACCTCGGCGGCCGGCTCGGCCGCCTGGCGGCGCGGCTTGGCGAAGGGCTTGGCCGGGGCCAGTCGCTGGCCGAATCGCTTGGCCGGAGCGGCGCGGCATTTCCGCCCGTCTACTGTGCCGTGGTCGAAGCGGGACTGCGAACCGGCCGGCTCGCCGGCGCTCTGGAGACCGTGGCCGCCAGCACCCGGCGGCTCGCCGACGCGCGGCGGACGGTCGTCGCCTCGATGATCTATCCCCTGTTTGTCTTTCTGCTTGCCTGGGGCCTGTTCGTCCTGTTTGTCTCGAAGATCGCCAGTGCGCTGTTGATCGTGTTCGAAGGGGCGCCGGCGCCCGCCGCTCGCCTGCTGGAGGCGTTCGTTTTCCTGCGCGCGAGCGTTCCATACTGGGGACCGGCCGTTCCGATCGCCGCGGTGTGCGCCTTCGGCTGGTGGTGGCATCGGGCCAGCCGCGGAACGCTCGTCGAGCCGGCCACTTCGGGGCTCTTGCTCGGGTGGCTTCCCTGGCTCGGCCCGATGGTTCGTGCGTTTCGCCAGGCGGCGTTCGCGGAGTTGCTCGGCTTGCTGGTCGAACACGACTGGCCGCTGCCGGAGGCGATCCGGATGGCGGCCGAGGCGACCTGCACCCCGAAGATGCGTCGTTGGGCGGAACAGGTCGCCGCGGGGATCGAGCGGGGCGAGAGACTCGGGGGCGCGATCCGGCACAGTTCGCACTGGTCGCCCGTCCTCCAATGGCTGCTCAGGAGCGGCCACGACCGCGGCACGCTCCTGGCGGCCATGCAAAACGCCGCGGAGATTTATCATCGCCGGGCGGTCCGCTTCTCCAACTCCGCGCAGCTTTATCTGGCGCCGCTGGTGACGCTGCTGATTGGCGGTTCGGCCACGACGGCGTACGTGCTGCTGGTGTTCGGCACTTGGATGTCTTTGCTCAGAACGGTCGTTTCCTGGTAGGCGCTGATGGCCGAATACGAATACAAGGCGAAGCGCAGCGACGGGCAGCCGGCCACGGGAAACGTCCGCGCCGAGACGATCGGCGAGGCGCTCGCCAAATTGGCGGCCCAGGGGGTTGTTGCGGAGGCCAAAGACCTCACCCTATTGCCCGGCGAAGCGGGGCCAGAGAGTCCGACGCAACTCTCAACGCGGGAGACCGTAGAACTGGTCGAAGCGGTCGCCGACCTGGCCGGATCGGAACTGCCGCTAAGCGCCGGCCTCCGCGCCGCGGCCGAGGAGATTCCGCGGCGGCGGATCGCGGCGGCCATGCGCCGCACGGCCGAGGGCCTCGATCGCGGAAAACCGCTGCACGAAGCGCTGGAAGCCGGCGGCAAGATTCCTCCCCACCTCCGCGGGCTGATCCTGGCCGGGCTCCGCACCGGCCGGGTCGCCCACGTACTCGAAGAGCTGGTGGCACTCGATCGCGATCGGCTGGAATTGCGGCGGCGGATCATCGCCGCGCTGGTCTATCCGATGTTCTTGCTGATTGTCATGTGCTTCTGTTTCCTCATGGCCCAGGTCTACATCGCGCGCCCCTTCGTGGCGATCTTCAACGATTTCGGCCTCGATCTGCCGGCAGCGACGCGGATGCTGCTCGCGTTGATGTCTTGGACAGAGGCCAGCGGGCTGTGGACCCTGGCGATCCTGCTGCTGGTGGTGCTGCCCGCAAGCGTCGTGTTTCTGGCCGCGCCGAAACCGGCGGCGGTGCAGAGGGCCTGCTACCGGCTGCCGATTCTCGGCCCGCTCTGGCGCTGGCAAAGCCTTGTGGATTTTTCCCGCCTGATGCAATTGTTCCTCGAGCGCCAGGTGCCAATGCCCCAAGCGCTCCGCTGGACCGCCGACGGTCTGCGGTGGTCGGACCTGGCCGAGGTGAGCCGCGCCTGCGCTGGCGAAGTGGAGGCGGGGGAAAGCTTCTCGAGCTGCCTGGCGCGATACGAGGAGTTTCCGGCCAGCATCCGGCCGGTGATCGAAAGCGGCCTGGCCGCCCAGGACCCGGCCCAGGGGTTCGCCGCCGCCGCCGACATGTATCGCCGGCGCGCCGGGGTCGATGCGACGCTCTGGGAGGCGATCCTGCCGCCGCTGATCCTGCTCATCGTGGCCGCCAGCCTGGGGTTCCTCGTGGTGGCGGTCATGTTGCCAATGGCCAAACTGGTCTCCCTCTTGTCGTGAGGTCACGGGTTGATTGCCGCCACCGTCCATCTCGTCGCATTTCTGGGCGCGATCCTCTTCGGCTGCGCGATCCTGCTGGCCGTGCAGGTCCTGTCGGGCGGCGCGCGCGAGCGGCGCGATTCCTTGCAGCAGGCGCTCCAGGTGGCCGGCTGGGTCTTGATCCTGGCCGGTGGATTGGCCGTGCTGCTGATTGCCGGCTTGATTCCCGCGGGCGTCGCCGTCATCGTTCTGCCGGCGGTCGTCCATCGCCGCCGCCGGGCCCAGCGCTACGCGCTGTTGTCGGCGATGGTGGTCGGCTTCGAACGCCGCATCGGCGTGATCCCGATCCTGCTGGCCTTCGCCTCGGAACGGCGCGGTTACGTCTCGCGGCGGGCGATGGACCTGGCGGCCCGGCTCCAGGCGGGCTGGGCCCTGCCGGATGCGGTGGACGCGACCGGCGGACTTTTCGCGCCGGACATCCGGCTTGCCATTCGCATGGGATACGGTTCCGGACGCCTCGCCCAGGTGCTCCGCGAACTGGTCGACCGGGCCGACAACAGCGACGCAATCGACGCCCAGGTCGCCGGCAAGGCGACCTACCTGCTGATCGTCCTGCAATTCCTCCTGATGATCGGCGTCTTCCTGATGCTGAAGATTGTCCCGGCACTCCAGAGAATCTTCGAAGATTTCGGCGTGGAACTGCCCGGGCTGACCATCCTGATGGTGAAAGTCGCTCACTTTGCGACGGCTTACTGGTTCCTGGCCTTGGCCCTGTGGGTGCCCTTGACCCTGGCGGCATGCCACGGCATTCTCCGTTACATGGGAGCCATCGAGCGCGATCTGCCTGGCACCACCTGGCTCCGCCGCCGCGTGCACGCCGCCGCATTGCTCGACACCTTGGCGGTATTCACTCGGGCGGACCGGCCGATCGCCGATGGAATCGCCGCGCTGGCCCAATGGTATCCGGTCGCATCGATCCGCATGCGCCTGGCCAGGGCGCATGGCGACGTCCTCGGCGGCGCGGATTGGTGTGCCAGCCTGGCGCGGCGGAGACTGATTTCCGATTTCGACCGGGGAGTTTTGGAGGCCGCCCAGCGCGTCGGCAACCTGCCCTGGGCGATGGCCGAAATGGCGGAAGGGAACCGGCGGCGCCACACAACCCGGGCGGTTGCCATGATCCAATCGGCGTTTGTCGCTATACTGCTTTGCTACGGGCTGTTTGTCTTTCTGCTTTTTGTGGGCAACTTCATGCCGCTCATCAAGCTGATTACGGTGTTGACATGATCGGCAACGGATTTGATGTGCAACAAACCCGTCCCTCGACTCTGTCGCGGCGGGCGCCCGGCGGGAGGAGCCGTCTCTGCCACTGGGGCGGAATGACGTTGTTTGAAATCCTCGCGGCAGTCTCCGTACTGGGCGTGCTGCTGATCGCTTGTGCCCAAATGCTCGCGGTGATGACCGTCCAGCAACAGGCAGTCAGAAACCGCCGCGCCGCGGTGCAAATGGCGCAGAACGCGATGGAGCGATGCTTCGCCGCGGCCTGGGAGCAAATGGGAGCGGACAAGACCGCCGAGATCGCGGCCGAGATCGCGGCCGAGGGGATGCTCCGCGGCGCCCGGGTGGAAATCGCTCTAAAGCGCGCCGTCGATCTGCACGACGGGCGGACCGTGCAGGTCGCGGTCGCCTGGCGCGAGGGGGCCGAGGAGCCGGAACGGGTCGAGCGGCTGACGGCGTGGCGGTATGGCACAAAACAAGCGGAAGAGGCCGCGACGCCGTCCCGCGAAATCCAGTCCCGGGCGGCCAGGCCATGAGAAAACCAGGCGGATACACGTTGGTCGAGACCCTTGTCGTGGCGACGGTCGGCACGGCCGTTTTCGGCGTCGCGATCGGCGTGCTCTACCTGCTCAAGGAAGCGCAGGTGGCCGCCTTTGAACGCACCGTTTCCGGCCGCACGGTGAGCCGCCTGGCCGAGGTGTTTCGCGATGACGTGCACCGCGCCGCGAGGGTCGAACAGCGAGCCGGCGAGGCACCGGGCGCGGACGAGGCGGTTTGGCGGTTGGCAATCCCGCCAGAGACGATTGTCGAGTATCGTTTTTCAGCCGCCGCGGTCGAACGCACCGAATCGGCCGGTTCAGACTCGTTCCGCGAGAGCCACCGGCTGCCGGCGGGAACCGTGGCTACCCTCGAACCAGCCGGGCCGCCGGGTGCGATCGTCACGCTGCGGATCGAATCGGCGGGGCGGCAACCCGAGCTGAAGTGGCGGCCGATCGTGATTGATGCCGTGCTGGGGTTGGACCGGCGGGTGGGCGAGCCGGCTCCGGAGGGAGCGGCCCGCTTGCGGGATGGTCGCCAGGGTGAGTAGCCGTGGAGTATCCGCGATGACTTCAATAATCGGTCGTTCTGGGTTCCCTCCGACGGCGGCCTGCTGGCAGGGCCGCCCGGCGCCGGTGCAAACCGCCAGGCGCGGCGCGTGCCGGCCCGGCATGGTGCTGCTGGTGACGATTGTCTGCGTTGCGGTGGGGACGGCGGTGATGTTTGCGATTGTGAAACAGGCGCTGCTCAGCCGCCGGCAGGCCGATCTCGAGCGGTACCGGGCCCAGGCCCTGTGGCTGGCCGAGTCCGGAGTGGATCGGGCCGCGGCCCGGCTTGCGGCCGATCCCGCTTACCCGGGAGAAGAGTGGCTGCTGCCGGCCGGCGATCTTGGCGGCCTCGATGCCGGCCGCGTGAGCATCCGGGTCGAGCCGATTGCGAGCGAGCCCGGCGTTTTTCAGGTCCGCGTGGTTGCCGACTATCCGGACGATGCGGTCGAGCGAGCGCGGAAGAGTAGAGAATTCCGCGTGCGGCCGCGACGGTGAGCTTGAGGAGAATCGCGATGGGAACGAGAAAAATCGGATTTACATTGGTTGAACTGCTGGTCGTGATTGCGATCATCGGGATCCTAATTTCCCTTCTTCTACCGGCGGTCCAAGCCGCCCGCGAGTCGGCCCGGCGGATGCAGTGCACCAACAACCTGGCTCAATTGGGCCTGGCGCTACAGAGTTACGAGGCGGCGCATGAAGTCCTGCCGCCGGGCGCGGTCGATTCATCCGGTCCGATTGTCAACGGCCCGGAGGGCTACCACATGAGCTGGATCGTGCAGATTCTGCCGCATATCGAGCAAGCCGTCGCCTTCAGACACATCGATTTCGCATACGGCGCCTACGACAAGAAGAATCGCGACGTGGCCGAGATCGCGATTTCGTCGCTGCGCTGCCCGTCGGATTGGGGCGGGGGAAACGGGCCGGTGAACTACGCTGGTTGCCACCACGAGGTTGAGGCGCCGATCGACGCCGGCAATCACGGGATGTTTTTTCTGAACAGCTCGCTCCGCACGAGGGAGGTCCCCGACGGGGCCTCGCACACGTTTTTTTTGGGCGAGAAACTCGTTGACACGTCGGACCTCGGCTGGATGTCGGGCACGCGGACCACGCTGCGAAACACGGGCACGCCGATCAACAAGACATCGGGGAGCGAAAGCTGGGAAGGCTACGAAGTCATCGACTTTTGGGGAGAGGCGGGCGGCGAGTCGGCTTGGGACAGCTATTTCCGGGCCAATGAAAAGCAACAAGCGGCGGCGGACGAGGCGAAAAAAGAGCCCGCGGCCCCCATCCGGCTGACCGAGAAGCAGAAGCAAGCGCGGAAGTACGTGGGTGGATTCAGCGCCGCCCACCCTGCGGTGGCAAACTTCCTCTTCGGCGACGGATCGGTCAAGGCCATCGCGGAAGTGATCGATCTTAATGTCTACCAGCAGTTGGGCCACCGCGACGACGGTAAATTGCTGAAATCCGACCAGTTCTGACCCGTTCCCCCACTAAGAGGGGGGGGCGGCCGAGCGACCGAGAGCGGGGCGTCTCCCGGCGACCCCGCCGGTCGGAAAGGAAGTCTTTGTGATGAAACCGCGTCGAACCGGCACTTCCGTGGCCTCGATCTTGTTGTTGACGGCCGTCGTGGCAATCTACGCGGCGGGGATCAGCTCGATTCGCACGATGGACGAACCGCCGCCGGTCGAGGTTGTTGCGATCCTGCTCATCGTGGGGCTCCTGTTCGGCACGATTTGCGGGGCATTTCTGGGAGCGATTAGCGGCAAGAAGAAACGTGATATTGCGATCGGCGCGCTGTCTGGAGCGTTTTTTGGGCCGCCTTCCATCCTGCTTCTGGCGCTGCCCGACGCACTGCCGGTAATCCTGGTCGGCGGGGTTATCCTGGTCGCATTTGCTTTTGCCGTTCGGTTCTTCTCGCCCAAGGATCGGGCGGGCCCTACCGGCGACACGAACTAGGACGCCGGACGACGCAGCGATGCCCGGGACTTGGGCAGCAAGAGGGCGAAGGGCCGAAACCGATAAAAGCGCCGCGTGCACCGGCCGCAGCGAATCGGCGCCACCAGCGGCATGGCGAGCCAGATATACCAGGCGTGGCCGCGGGAGCGACTGCGAAAGAGTTCGCGAGAACCACAGAACGGACAGCCCACTTGCCGGCACCCGCCTTGATCGATTAGGCTTTGTTGTTTATTTCCCCTCAAACGCGGCGCGTGCGAGGGAATCGGTGGGGATCGAATTCGGATGATCGTCTTATCGGTTCTGGGGATACGCAAACATTACGGCGATGAGCAGGTGCTTTCGGGGGTGACGTTCGACGTCCGCCCGGGAGACCGGATCGGACTGGTGGGGCCGAACGGGACGGGCAAGACAACGCTCCTGCGGATTCTGGCGGGCGAGGAGGAATCCGACGGCGGCGCGCTCCAGTGGCATCCGGCCTCGCGCGTGGAGTATCTCCGCCAGCATCCACTCACCGGCCCGAACCGGACGCTGTGGGAAGAGGCCAGGAGCGCTCTGAAATCGCTCTTCGCGCTCCAGCAGGACGCGGAACAGGCCGCCCGCCAACTGGCCGAGTGCACGGACGAATCGGAACATCGGCGATTGGCCGCGCGCTACGACCACCTCCAGCAGGAGCTGCACCTCCAAGACGCGTACAACCTGGACCACAAGGTGGAACGGGTCCTGGACGGGCTCGGATTTCCCTCCGCGCGGTTCCACGACTCCGTCGAGGCGCTCAGCGGGGGAGAGCAGAACCGCCTGATGCTTGGCAGGCTCCTGCTTTCCGATCCCGACATGATGCTCCTCGACGAGCCCTCGAACCACTTGGACATCGATGCGACCGGGTGGCTCGAAGATTACCTGGTCGGCAGCGACGCGGCAATGCTCCTGGTCAGCCATGACCGCTATTTTCTCG
>JAMOAF010000676.1:5544-20306 GCA_023621895.1 Planctomycetota bacterium | reverse complement strand
TTGGCCATCGTCGTAAACCCTCCTTGCAAGGTTCGAGTAAGTACCGTTGTCGTCCGTCCGTTGCAGGCGACGGGATGATTAGAGCCCGTTTTTCCGAAAATTCAAGATGGAAAGCACGGGAAACCCTGAAAAAATCGGCAAAAAGCACGGCTTATCCGCAATTTTCCCGTAAATTTCAGCGTTTTTTGGGTCTGTTGCGCGTTTATCGCCTGTTTTTGCCCGAAAATACGAGGCTCCGCGCTGACGCTGGGTGCCAAGCTCCGCGCTCACGCTGGTTCCCAAGCTCCAGCTTGGGAACCTTCTTTCCCAACCTGGGGTGGTGAAAAGTTCGTCCGTCATGGCGCGCACCTTTCAGGATCGAATTGGAGATGCAGCACCGGCCGCTCACCAGCACGCAGCCGCCTCCACGATCCGGCCAAACGCCCCGATCCGGCGCGTTCGGATAGACCGCAAGGTTGGCGGCTAACACGCGTCCCCACGCGGCGGCGACCGCCGGCCAGTGCCCGGCCCAAACGTCCCCATCCGGATCGTCCGGATGAGGACGAACGCACTGGCCGATGGGATTTTTGGGCGGCGCGCGGCGGTAGCTGGCAACCTTGCGCTCCATCCGGACGAGCCGGATGGGGGCGAACGCACCGGCCGACGGGCTTTTTGGGCGGCGCGCGGCGGTAGCTGGCAACCTTGCGCTCCATCCGGACGAGCCGGATGGGGGCGAACGCACCGGCCGACGGGCTTTTTAGGCGGCGGGCCGCGGTAGCTGGCAACCTTGCGCTCCATCCGGACGAGCCGGATGGGGGCGAACGCACTGGCCGACGGGCTTTTTGGGCGGCGCGCGGCGGTAGCTGGCAACCTTGCGCTCCATCCGGATCGTCCGGATGAGGACGAACGCACCGGTGTGTGGGGGCGGCGGCAGCTGGCAACCTTGCGCTCTATCCGGACGGGCCGGATGGGGGGGCACTGGCGTGTGGGGACGGCGGCAGCTGTCAACCTTACGCTCTATCCGGACGGGCCGGATGGGGGCCCGGGACACAGGGCTATGGGGCTTTTGGGCGGCGGGCCGCGGTAGCTGGCAGCCTTGCGATCTATCCGGGCGAAGCCGGATGGGGGCGCGTGTGGTGGCCGATATGCTTTCTGGCCAGGCAGGGGCCGCGAGGCTCCTATTCTGGTTCCACTCAAGGGACGCGACACACACCGGTTTACGCTGTGTCTCGCCCGCTGGAACTGGACCGGCAACCAGTCCGTCCTCCGGTTTTCACCATCCCAGACGCAACCTATGGTTTCCATTGTTCCAAGTGTAGTTTGGCAGTTGCGGGTCTGAAGGGAACGCTGCCAAGCTGGAGCTTGGCAGCGAGGTGACGGTCAGTTGTCGTGCGCTGCCAAGCTGGAGCTTGGCAGCGGGGTGTGAGGATTGACCGCCTCCGCATGATCGCGACTGATTTCTTGCCAAGACGGCCAACATCTTCTAAGATTAACCGTGGTTGGACTTTACGAAGAATTGGACCTGCCCTTCGGAAAGCAGGGTTGTTTGTTGAAGAACGATCGAGTTGCTATTGCGGGCTCGGCCGGCCGGGTTTGGGGCGGCGCGGCGGCGCCGTCGCGACCGGTTCGAAGCGATTCAGGCGCACCGCCGGCGGCAGCCTCAGGCGGGCGCGTGCGCGCCGGGGCGATTCTCTGGCTGGCGCTCTGGGGCCTGGCGACCGCCGGCGGCGGCTCTGAATGCATGGGTCAGAATCCGGCTGGAGCGCGCGCCGGTGGAAACGCGCCGCAGACCGAGGCGGCCGAATCGATCTTCATGCCGGCCGAACGGAGCCTGCTGATGCTGCTCGACCGGACGCATCTGCTGATCGACGAGGGCCGGTATGCCGAGGCGGTCCGCTGCCTCGACACGATCCTTGGCGGGACGGAGGACTATTTTTTCAAGCCCGACCGCGACGCGCCCGTCCATCGCAGCCTCAAATCGGAGGCAAGGCGGTTGCTGGGCTCGATGCCCTCGCGCGGCCTTGAGTCGTATGAGCTCCAGTACGGCGCGATCGCGCGGCGGGGCCTGAACGAAGCCGTCGAGTCGGGCAACATCGACCTGGTGGCCGAGGTGGCGAGGCGGTATTTTCACACCGTGGCGGGCTACGAGGCGACGTACCTGGTTGGCGTGCATCACATGGACCAGGGGCGCCCGCTGGTCGCCGCATTGACCTTCCGGCGGCTCCGCGACGAAGCGGCCGGCGCGAACCGTTTCGAGCCCTCGCTGAGCCTGGCGATGGCCGGTTGTTGGCTCAAGGCCGGGATGGCGGAGGCCGCCCGCGAGGCGCTCGCCTCGTTGCGCAACCGTTACTCGGCCGGCAGCGTGAAGATTGAGGGGCGCCAGGTCGCCCTGTTCCGGCAGTCGGATGACCCGGCCGATTGGCTCAGCGCCCTGCTGGGCGAGCCGGTGGCGATCGACACCGGCGGGCCGCGAGACTGGGCGATGCGTCGCGGCTGGCCGCAGCGCAACGCCCGCGCCAGCGGCGGCCCGCCGCTGCTGAACGTCCGCTGGCGCGTTCCCACGACGGACCAGCCGGAAATCGAGCAGATGATCCGCAGTCTCCAGCAGCAGCAGGAAGAGCGCGAGCTGGCCTTGCTGCCCGGCCTGCATCCGCTGGTTGTGGGCAACGTGGTCTTGATGCGCACGGCGACGAACCTGCTGGCCGTGGATTTTGAAACCGGCAAGCGGCTCTGGGAAGTCCCCGCCGATGATCCATTCGACGCGACCCTGAATCCGCCGCCCGAGGGGCGCTTCGCGCTCCAGGGCAATCTGACCGCGGGGCTGCGGCTGCGATTGTGGGGCGACGCGACTTATGGGACCCTGAGCAGCGACGGCCACCTGGTGTTCGCCGTCGAGGACCTGCAACTGCCCAGTGCATCGAACTACGCGCGGGTGCTGCTGGCGCCGGGACGCGTGACTTCTCCGCCGGGCGCGCCCACCGCCTACAACCGGCTGGCGGCCTACGACCTGCGGTCCGAGGGGAAGCTGCGCTGGCAGCTCGGCGGCGACCCGGTGAAGGGGCGACTGCCGCTGGCAGGGGCCTTCTTCCTCGGCCCGCCATTGCCGCTGTTGGGCGACCTGTACGCGATTGCGGAGATCGACGGAGAGATTCGCCTTCTGGCGATCGACGCCGCCAGCGGCGGCCTGGTCTGGCAGCAGCAGCTTGCCGTCGTCGAGCAGGGCGTGCTCAACGACCCGCTCCGCCGGGTGGCGGGCGTTTCCCCCTCCTATGCCGACGGCGTGCTCGTCTGCCCGACGTCGAACCGCTCGATCGTCGCAATCGAGCTGACGACGCGGTCGCTCCTCTGGGGATACAGCTACGCCGAACAGGAGATGCAGAACCAGCGGGCGCCGAATCTCTTCGGCGCGATTCGCCACCGCAACCCGAACCCGGAGCAGCGCTGGGTCGATTCGTCGCTGGTCGTGTCGGACGGCCGGATCGTCGCCACGCCGGTCGATTCGGATCGGCTCCATTGCCTGGACCTGCATACCGGGCGGCTCCTCTGGGAAGCGCCGCGCGACGACAAGCTGCTGGTGGCCGGCGCTTGCGGCGGGAAGGTCTTCGTCCTCGGTCACCGGGGGCTTTACGCGCTGGGAATCGACGACGGCAAGCCCGCCTGGAGCAGCCCGCTGGCGGCGTGCCCCGAGGGCGCCAAGCCGAGCGGCGAAGGATTCTTCAGCGACACGCACTACTACCTTCCGCTCACCAGCGGCCAGGTGATGGCGATTGAGCTGGCATCGGGCGAGGCCGCGCCTTTGGGGCGGTCCCGGCCCGGCCTGGTGCTGGGCAATCTGGTCTGCCACAGGGGGAGGGTTCTGTCGCAGCAGGCCGATCGGATCGAATCGTTCCACGAACTGGACTGGCTCCTCGGCGAGATCGATCGCCGGCTGGCGGCCGATGCCAACGATCCGCGGGCGTTGGCCCTCCGCGGCGAGGTCCTGTGGAACGACGGGCGCCTGGACGAAGCGGCCGACTGCCTGCGCCGCTCGCTGGCGGCGACCGAGACGATCCACGCCCGGTCGATGCTTCGCAGCGTGTTGTTCGAGGGGTTGGAGGTGGACTTCGCGCGCTACCGCGACCGCCAGGCGGAGGTTGCCGAACTGCTCGATTCGGATGATGAGCGGGCGGCTTTCCATCGCCTGATGGCGATGGGATGGGAGGGGGCCGATCGCCCCGGCGAAGCCTTGGCGCACTACCGCCAACTGGTCGCCTTGGACCGCACCGAGCCGATTTCCGTGCGGCTTGATGAAAACCACCGCCTCCGGCAAGACCGCTGGATCCAGATGCAATTGCGCCAGTTGCACGCCGCGGCGCCGGCGGCAGTGCGGGCCGAGTTGGCCGCCTGGTCGTCCGAGGAATTCCGCCAGGCGTCGGAAAAACCCGGACCGGACGCGATTGGCGATGCCCTCGGTTACTTCGACGGGTTGCCGGAGGCCGCCGCGGCGCGCAGCGCCTGGGCCGAGCGGCTGATCCAGAACGGCCGCCTGACCGACGCGGAACTGGTGCTGGCGAGGGAGGCAGGCTCCGATGATCGGCAGGCCGCGGGCGGCGCCTTGGCTCGCTGGGCCGCGATGCTCGTCGACGCCGGGCGCGGCGCCGACGCGGCGGTGATTGCCCGGCGGTTGGAAACCGATTTCGCATCCGTTCCCGTGTCAGCGGGGCAGACGGGCAATGAGTGGGCGCGAGCCTTGAGAGAAAAGCACGGCGAGTTGGACAGCGCGCGGCAAGCCGGGGCGTGGCCGGCGGGACGGGTGAGACACAGCAGCAGCCCAGCGGAGGCGCAGACGCTGCCGAGTTACGGGCGGTGGGTGATTCCGGAGCAGCAGAGCCGCGGACCGTTTCTTGACGATCTGACAATTGAACTCCACCAGCAGCCCCTGCGGCTCGTTGCGCGTGACGGCCTCGGACGCCGGAAATGGGAACTGCCCCTGGATGAAATCGCCGATCAGGGCCAGCTTGCACTGAGCCGCTCGCTGATGCGGATCGACGCCTGCGGGCATCTGCTGATTCTGTCGCTGGGCAACATGATCGTGGCCCTCGACGCGCTCCGGGCAGACGAGAAGACGCCGCCGAAGGTGGCCTGGCAGCAGCCGATCGAGGCCCTCGACCCGGAGACGCTGCGGCAGCAATTGTCGCAACTCCAGATGCAGAGTTCGCCCGGCTGGCTCGGCGCGCCGCGGCTTGGCGGCGCCGCCGGTTACTCCTTCGGCACGGCCATCGTCCTCGGCGACGGGCTGATCTGTCTCAAACGTTCCCGCGCTTGCGCGGCGCTCGATCCGGCCAGCGGCGAGGAGCTTTGGCGCCGCGAAAACATTTCGTCGCAGAGCACCGTCTTTGGCGACGGCCAGTTTGTGCTGATCGCCCCCCCGCGTTCGACCACCGCGGCCGTTCTCCGCGCGTTCGACGGCAGGCAGCTCGGCCTGTGCACGGTTCCGCCGGAAGAGCAGCGTCTGGCCACCGTCGGCCGCTGCATTCTCACGTGGCAAGGCAAGGGGCGCGGATACGAGCTGGCGATGATCGATCCCTGGAAGGAGGGCAAGCGGCAGACGGTCTGGGGGCCGAGGCAGTTTGAGATCGATGCGAAGGTCCAGATTGTCGATTACCAGGCGGTGGCCGTGTATTCAGCCGGCGGCCGATTCACGATCTTCCGCCTCAGCGACGGCGAGCCGATCGTCGACGAGCAACTGGCCGCGGAACGCGAGTTGACCGACATCCTCGTGCTCCGCCGCGCCGGCCGATACGTGCTGATCGCCAACAACGCGATCGGAAGAGAAAACGCCTCGCGCCGCATCTCGCAAGTGGCCGGAGTGATGGGGCGCCGGATCGGCCAGGCCAAGGTATATGCCTTTGACGCCGGCGGCACACGGCTGTGGAAACAGCCGCTCGCGGTGAGCGATCAGTACCTGCCGCTGGTCCAGCCGTCAGCCGCCCCATGCCTGACGTTTGCCTCGATGGTGCAGCAGTACGTGCCCAACCAGCAGAACCAAGCGCAGACAAACGTGCTCTGCGTCGACGTTCGCACGGGCGCGAAAATCTTCGAAGACCGGTTCGAGGGCCCCAGCCACACGTTCGACATCATCGGCAACGCCGAGAACTCGACCATCGTGATCTCGATGCAGCAGCGAACCTTGACGCTCAAGTTCACGGATGAACCGCTCCCCCAGTCACGGGACGCCGAGAACCAGCAGGGTGAGCCGAAGACGGCCGGCCGGATGCTCGAAGCGATCTGGCGCGCGGTGCTGGAGGGTGCGGCGCGCGATCCGGCGGCGCCCCGCGGAGACGACGGCCAAGGGGCGGAAGACAATCGCGGCCAGGCGTCCAAGGCGAATGCCCCGCAGACGAACGAGCAGACGAAGGCGGCGCACTCGAACCAAGAAGGATTGCTGCGAAACGGCCCAGGTGCACCGGCGGGCCGGGAGACCCGCACTACGGGAGGTGCGCCGGCGGGCCGGGAGACCCGCACTACGGGAGGAGCGCCGGCGGGCCGGGAGACCCGCACTACGGGAGGAGCGCCGGCGGGCCGGGAGCCCCGCACTACGGAAGGAACGCCGGCGGGCCGGGAAGAGCCAAAGAGGCTTGCGCCCCCTCGTCCCCTCGCGCCGGCGATCCGCGGGCAGGTTCCGCCTGGCGGGAAGAGTCCCGGCCAATGAGGGGGGAAAGCGGCGGACTCCAAGGGTGGCTCGATCCTAACAGACGTTCCGAGCCGACCTGCCCCCCCAGCCTGTCTGGTACGTTGCCGCGAGCGCGCGCCGGCGGGGCGGGAACCGCACCTTTGTGCGCTCGGCAACGTACAATTGCACAACCCCTTGAATGCCGATCGAAGGATCGCCGCCATGGCAATAAAACTCGTCCGCACGGCACCGATATTGTTGGCCGCCGTGATGCTCGCGACGCAAGCGGCGCCGGCTGCCGATCCCGAGGTCCGGCGGACGATCGATCGCGGGCTGGAATGGTTGGCGTCGCAACAGTCGCGGCTCGGGCACTGGTCGGCCGCCAACAACCGGTATCCGACGGCGATGACGGCCATGGCCGGCCTGACCCTTCTTTGCGAGGGTTCGACAACCACGCAAGGCAAGTATGCGGGGAACATACGCCGGGCTGTCGACTACCTTGTCGGCAGGAGCCGCGCCAACGGCCTGATCGGAGATCCCGATCAAGACGACCGGTACACCTACGGCCACGGATTCTCGATGTTGTTCCTTTCGCAGGTTCTCGGCGAGGAAGAAGACGCCCTGCGGCGGCAGAACCTTGTCGACGTGCTCAGCCGCGCGGTCGTTTTCACGGGGCGCGCGCAGACCGACGCGGGCGGCTGGGGCTACGTGAGCGCCCAAGACGGGCAGGGTTTTGACGAAGGTTCGACGACGATCACCCAGGTGCAGGGTCTGCGAGGCTGCCGAAACGCGGGGATTCCCGTCCCATCGGAGATCATCGAGAAGGCGATCAAGTATATCCAGGACTGCTCGCTCGACGGCGGCGCCGGCGGAGTGCAGTACAACTCGAAAGGGGGCGGCGGCCGGCCGGCGATCAGCGCCGCGGCGATCGCCTGCCTTTTCAACGCCGGGCAGTACGACAGCCAATACGTGCCGAAACTTCAGGACTACTGCCGGAAGAACCTGGCCAGCATTTCGAATCGCGGGTTCGGCCATTGGCACTATGCCCACTATTACTATGCCCAGGTCCAGTACCGCGAGGGCGGCAAGACTTGGGAAGATTACCGCGACCGGGTGTTCGACCGGATCGTCAGCGAGGCCAACCCCGACGGCTCCTGGAGCCAGGGCTATATCGGGCCCGTCTACACGACGGCGATCAACCTGACGATCCTTCAATTGGAGACCGCGGCGCTGCCGATCTACCAGCGCTGAACGAGACACAGAGTACGAGGCAACTTGAATGAGCGATTCCTGCGTTTCCCACCCGGGCGACTCCGCCAGGCCGGGCTCGCAAGCCGCGCCGTGCGGCGCGGACTCCTGGGCGATCGAGCGGCTCGGCGCCGCCCGACGCAAGATCATGCAGCAGCTTTCCCGCGTGATCGTCGGCCAGCAACAGGTCATCGACGAGCTGCTGATCTCCCTGTTCAGCCGCGGCCACTGCCTGTTGGAGGGCGTGCCGGGGCTTGCCAAAACGTTGATGGTCAGCACGCTGGCCGAGGCGCTGAACCTCTCATTCAGCCGCATCCAGTTCACCCCGGACTTGATGCCGGCCGATATCACGGGAACGGACATCATCGAGGAGAACAAGGCGACCGGTTCCCGCGATTACCGTTTTCTGGAAGGGCCGCTGTTTTCCAGCGTCGTCCTGGCCGACGAGATCAACCGCACGCCGCCGAAGACGCAAGCCGCCCTGCTGGAGGCGATGCAGGAGCGGCAGGTCACGGTCGGCCGAGTCCGCCACAAGCTCGCCGACCCGTTCTTCGTTCTGGCGACGCAGAACCCGATCGAGCAGGAGGGAACCTACCCGCTGCCCGAGGCGCAGCAGGACCGGTTCATGTTCAAGATCTTCGTCCGCTACCCCAGCTTCGACGAGGAGTTCGAGGTGGCACGGCGAACGACGGCCGCCGCGCAGCAGGAGGTCGAGCCGGTGCTCAGCGGCGACGAGATTCTCCAGCTCCAACAGATCGTCCGGCAGGTGCCGATCTCCGATCACCTGATCCGCTACGCCTTGGCGCTGGTCAGGCAGACGCGGGTGGACCAGCCGGGCGCGCCGGAGGTGGTCCGCGAGACGATCGCCTGGGGCGCGGGGCCGCGGGCCGTCCAGTATTTGATCCTGGGAGCGAAGGCCCGCGCGCTGTTGGACGGCCGCCCCCACGTCAACGAGCGCGACCTGGCGGCCTTGCTCAAACCGGTGCTCCGCCACCGGCTGGTGCTCAGCTTCACCGCCGAGAGCGAGGGTGTGACCGCCGATTCGGTGATCGACAGGATTCTGGAAATGACCCCCTCGAAACAGGACGAGCTGATCAACGATGCCCGATTCCAAACGATTTTTGCATCCTGAGGCGATCAAGCGGATCTCGCGGCTCGACCTCCGCGCCCGCCAGATTGTCGAAGGATTCCTGGCGGGCATGCACCGCAGCCCCTACTTCGGCCAGTCCGTCGAGTTTCTCCAGCACCGCCAATACACCGCCGGCGACGATCCCCGCTACGTCGACTGGAAAGTCTGGGCGAAGCAGGACCGCCTCTACGTCAAACGGTTCGAAGAAGACACGAATCTGCGCTGTACGCTCTTGGTCGACGTCTCGGCCAGCATGCGTTACGGCTCGGGGGCCATGGACAAGTACGAGTATGGTTGCACGGTCGCCGCCTCGCTGGCCTACCTCGTGCTCCGCCAGCAGGATGCGGTCGGCTGCGTGGCCTTCGACGAGCAGGCGCGGACGGTCGTTCCGCAGCGGACGCGGCGGAGCCACCTGGACTCGATCCTCCAGGCGCTCGACGTCTCCGCGCCGGCCAACAAGACCGACCTGTATCCCGTGCTCCACAAGGTGGCGGAGACCTACCCGGCCCGTGGGATGATGGTGCTCGTCTCGGACCTGCTGGCCGACCGGCCGCCGCTGTTTCGCGGGCTGCGGCTGCTGCGCAAGCGGGGGCATGACGTGATGGTGTTCCACATTCTCGACGATGATGAACTCGATTTCCCGTTCGAGGGCCCGACGCGTTTCGAGTGTCTGGAGTCCCCTTCGGCCCTGAGCTGCAACCCCCGCGCGCTTCGCCGGGGTTACCTGGCCGCGATGGGAGACTACCTAGAAGAAGTCCGCCGGGGGTGCGTGCGGCATGGCATCGACTACGCCCTGCTCCGCACGAGCCAGCCCTTGGATGCCGCCCTGGCGGCCTACTTGAGCAGCCGCCTGGGCATGCATCATCGCAATTGACCCGTTGCCGGCCGTTTTGTTTTGGAACTTGATGCGCCGGGCGAATTGCCCGGCGCGACGCTCGCCCGACTCGAATCCATGCCCACATTCGCCCATCCAGCCCTGCTTTGGGGATTGCTGATCGCCGGCCTGCCCGTGTTGATCCACTTGATCAACATGTTTCGCCACCGGCGCGTGCGCTGGGCGGCGATGGAGT
This sequence comes from Planctomycetota bacterium, assembly GCA_023621895.1. Classification (GTDB taxonomy): domain Bacteria; phylum Planctomycetota; class Planctomycetia; order Pirellulales; family Thermoguttaceae; genus JAAYCB01. The sequence continues at coordinate 10,228 of JAMOAF010000676.1, read as the reverse complement.
TTCTGCTTGCCAGCCAGCGGCGCAACCGCACGTGGGTCTTGCTGAAACAACTGCTGCTGTTGTTGATGCGCGTCGGCGCGGTGGCGGCGGTGGTCCTGATGCTCGCCAAGCCATACCTGCCTTCGCGGTGGGGCGGCGTGCTCGACCGGCGAAACATCCATCACATCGTGCTTCTGGACGACAGTTACTCGATGACCGATCGCTGGGCGGACACAACGGCTTTCGACGAGGCGAAGGCGACGGTCGAGCGGATCGCCGAGGACGCCTCGCGGCAAGCGCGGAGGCAGAGCTTCAGCCTGCTGCGGTTCTCCCAGGCCGGCGGCGAGGATGGAGATGCCAGGCCCGACGTGCTCGACGAGCCGATCGGCGGCGGCTTTCTCGAACAGTTGGGCGGCCAGTTGAGGAAGCTGGCGGCCTCGGAGACGGCGGTCGGACCGCTCGGCGCGCTGGAAGCCGTCGAGAGAGTATTCGCCCGCGATGCGTCCGAGCAGCGAATCGTTTACCTGCTGACCGACTTCCGCGCCCGGCAGTGGCGCAACCCGGCGGAACTCGTGCCGGCGCTGGAACGGATATCCCGCTCCGGCGCGGCGCTCCACCTGGTGGGCTGCGTGGACCGCGGCCGGGCGAACGTCTCCCTTGCCGCGCTTGCGCCGACCGCGGGGACGCTGGCGGCGGACGTGCCCTTTTTCATGGAAGTCAAGGTCGCCAACCATTCCGGCGCCGCCCTGAACGACGTGCTGGTGATGATCGAGGCCGACGGGAGCCCCAGGCCGGCGCTGCGAATCCCGGCAATTCCGCCGGGAGAAACTGTGGCCGAACGATTCCCGCTGCGTTTTCCCACCGCCGGCGAGCACGTGGTCGCGGCCAGGCTTGAATCCGACGCCGTGGCGCTGGACAACTTGCGCTACGCGGTCGTCGACTTGCCCGCCGATCTGCCGGTGCTTCTGGTCGACGGGTCGCTGGATTCGGGCGACGCGGTTTACCTTGCCGCGGCGCTTCAGCCGGGCGGACCGGTGGCGACGGGGATCACGGCGCGGATCGAAAAGCCGCGCTACCTGAGCCAGAACCCGCTCGGCGAGTTTCGCGCGATCTATTTGCTCAACGTCGAGCGGCTCGACGACTCGGCGATCGAGGCCCTGGAGGAGTACGCGTCCGAGGGCGGGGGCGTCGCGGTGTTCCTCGGGCCGGCGTGCACGCCGGCGTTCTACAACGAGCGGCTTTACCGCGGCGGCCATGGGCTGTTTCCCCTGCCGCTGGCGGGCCAGGAGGCGTTGCCGGTCGACCGCCTGGAGAAGGCGCCCGACATCGAGGCGACGGACCACCCGATCTTCCGTGTTTTTTCCGGCGATCGGAACAGCTTTCTCTCGCTGGTGACGATCGACCGCTACTTCTCCGTCCCTGAAAACCTGCCCGAAGAGGCGCACGCGAGCGTCGCCGTGATTGCCCGGCTGCGCAACGGGGCCGCCCTGGCGCTGGAGCGGCAGTTCGGCAAGGGCAAGGTGGTGGTGTTTTTGACGACGGCCGGCCCCGCGTGGAACAACTGGGCGAGGGGCAATCCGAGCTACGTGGTCGCGATGCTGGAGCTTCAGGCCCACCTGGCCGGCGATGCCGGGGCGATTTCTTCCCGCCTGGTCGGCGACGCGTTGACCGTGCCGCTGGATCCCGCGCGATTCCAGTCGCAAGTCCGCTGGATTCCGCCGGAGGCCAGCCCTTCGCAGGCCGCCACGTCGGAGGCCGCCGTGCTAAGCGACGGCCGCTTCGCGGCGACTTTTTCCGCGCCCATTGCCGGGATTTACCGCGCCGAGTTGTCGGGCAAGGACGGGAGTCGGCAGGCCAGGCGGCTGGCTGTCAACGTCGATCCGCTGGAGGGCGAGCTGGACATCGTCGAGCCGGCCCGATTGGCCGAGGCGCTCGTGGGGGTCGACTTCCGCTACCAGCCGGCGGCCACGTTCCAGTACGCCGGAGAAGAGCTCTCCGGCGCGAGCCTGGCCGAACCCTTGCTGCTGTTCCTGCTGGCCCTCTTGCTGGCCGAACAGATCGTGGCCTACTGGGTGGGAGATCACCCCCGCAACGCCATCGGCAAAGGAGGCGCGGGATGATCGGGTGGCCGCTCCTCTCCGCGGCCGAAGGAGCCGTGCGGAGGACATTCGAGTTCGGGAGAATCCGCACCAACAGCGATTGGATCCTGCCGATCGTCGCCTGCCTGGCGATCTTGATCTTCGTCCGCGCGATCTACCGGCGCGACGCCGGACAGAAGTCGCGACCCTTCAGGCTTGCGCTGACCGCGCTGCGCGGCCTCGCCTTCCTGATGCTCCTGTTTTTCTACCTTCAACCACAGTGGCGATCGGAACGAGAGGTGCTTCGCAGCTCCAAGGCCCTCGTGCTGGTCGACACGAGTTCCAGCATGGGTTTGGCGGATGGAAAGGCAGACACCGCGGCGGCGGCAGCCACGCGCCTCCACCACGTGGGCGCCGCACTCGACGATTCCGGTTTCCTCGCGTCGCTCCGCGGGACGCACGACGCCGTCGTTCACCGCTTCGACGCGGAACTCGAACAGCTCGCGTCGTTGCCCAAGTCGGCCGGTTCGGGCTCGAGCGGCCAGTCGCTCGACGGCGCGCCGCGGAGCGGCAAGTGGACCCAGCGCCTGCGGCCGACCGGCCGCGAGACGCGGCTTGGGCAGGCCCTGGTCGAGCTGATCCGGCAGCGGGAGGCCGAGCCGGTGGCGGGCATCGTGGTGTTTTCCGATGGCGGACAGAATGCGGGCGTTTTGCCTCAAGCGGCGGTTGAAATGGCCAGGCAGGCCAGGCTGCCGATCTACACGATCGGGCTCGGGGCGACCGAGCAGCCGGTCAACGTTCGCGTCTACCGGCTCGAGGCGGTCTCCCGCGCCTTCCCGGGCGATCCGCTGACGGTCACCGGTTTGATCCAGACCCAGGGCGGCGGCGATCCGCTGGCCGGCCGCTCGATAACGGTGGAATTGCTCCAGCGGCCGGGAGGACGCGACGCGCCGGGCGCGCCGCCGGGCACCGGCGCGCTGGTCGGAAGCGAGAGAGTCATCCTCGGCCGCGACGGCGATTCGGTTCCGGTGAAATTCGAAGTCATTCCGGGCGAGACCGGCCTGCGGACACTCTGCCTGCGGATTCGGCCGCCAGCCGACGATCGAAACAGCGACGATGATTTTCTTGAGACCGAGGTGGAGGTCGTCGACCGGAAGGATCGCGTCCTGCTGTTTGCCGGCGGACCGACGCGGGACTACCAATTTCTGCGGGCCCAGTTGTTCCGCGACGCGTCGATGTCGGTCGACATCTGCCTGCAAACGGCCCAGCCGGGAATTTCACAGGAAGCCGACAAGATTCTCGACGAATTTCCAGCCACGCGGGAGGAGATGTTCGCCTACGACTCGGTTGTTGCCTTTGACCCCAATTGGCAAGCCCTCAGCCCCGCGCAGGTGGAACTCGTGGAATCCTGGGTGGCCGAACAGGGGGGAGGCCTGATTGCCGTGGCCGGACCCGTGTACACCGGGGAGCCGGTTGGCGGTTGGGTGCATGACCAGGCCCTGGGCAAGATCCGGTCGCTTTATCCCGTCGAATTCCCCCGCCAGTTGGCGGTCTGGGACGCGGAGACGCAGACGGCCGAAGAGCCGTGGCCGCTGGATTTCACCCGCGAGGGGCTGGAGGCGGAGTTCCTCTGGCTGGCCGACACGGCCGCTGCCAACGCGCAAAGCTGGGCGTCCTTTCCGGGGGTCTACAGCCACCAGCCGGTTCGCGGCCCCAAGCCCGCGGCGACCGTCTATGCGCGCGTCTCCGATCCGCGGACCGGCCAGGCGGGAGAGCGGCCGGTTTTCCTCGCCGGCCAGTTCTACGGCTCGGGACGCGTGCTCTACCTGGGCAGCGGCGAGCTGTGGCGCCTGCGGGCCGTGGATCCGGGCTATTTCGAACGGCTCACGACGCGGATGATCCGCCACGTTTCCCAAGGGCGGATGCTCCGCCAATCCAGCCGTGGCATGTTGCTGGTCGCCCAGGAGCGGCTTTCGGTGGGCAGCACGTTGAGCATTCGCGGCCAATTGACCGACGCGCGGTTTGCGCCGCTCGATCTGCCGGAAGTCGAGTTGGAGGTCTACCCGCCCGACGGCTCGGTGGAAACCATCACGATGCAGCCCGACACGGCGCGGCCGGGCGCTTACCTGGGCCAGCTCACGGTGCTCCAGGAGGGCGTCTACCGGTTGGAACTGCCCGTGCCTGACAGCCGGGAGCGGATCACCCGCCGGATTCGCGTCGATGTGCCCGACCTGGAAGGCCGGTCGCCGCAGCGCAACGAGCACCTGTTGCGGCTGCTGGCGGAGGAGACCGGCGGGAAATACTACGCCGACATCGATGCGGCTGTCGATTCGGACAATCCGGCGGCCATCGTTCACCAATTGAAGGACCGCACCCGCACCCTGGTCCTCACGGCCGCGCCGGACCGGCTCTGGGCCGGCGGCCGGTTGTGGTGGTTCTTGATCGGCCTGTGCGGCCTGCTTTGCGTCGAATGGCTGATCCGCCGGATCGCCAGGCTGGCGTGACGCTGAAGTAGTGAATTAACTAAATGAGCTTGCGTGATTCCGGGAGGAATTCATGAGAGCGTGATAGCCGCGTGGGCTTGCCCCGCGCTCGCCTGCGCTGCGGTACAGCTGGTACGTAACTAA
>JAMOAF010000676.1:0-5530 GCA_023621895.1 Planctomycetota bacterium | reverse complement strand
AAGCCCACGCGGCTATCTGAATAACAGCCGATCTTCCACAAATCACGCAGGTCGATTTAGAAAACAGCCCTCGATTGCCATGACAGCACCAGCCGCTCCAATCCGACTCACTCCAGCCATCCGGGCGATGCTGCGCGGAGTGCGGCGGCGGATTCGTTGCTATGTCTGGGTTCGCGGGTTGGCCGTGGCGTTGGCGCTGGCCGGCGCCTGTTTCTGGCTCAGCCTGGCGGTCGACTGGTTTTTCGAACCGGCCGTTTCCATCCGCCGGATGCTACTCGCTTCCGCGGCGCTGGCGCTGGCGCTAGCACTCTATCGGGCGATTGGCAGGCGCGCCCTTGTGCCGCTTCCCGATGCGAGCATGGCCCTGTTGATTGAACGGCGATTCCCGCATTTCGGCGACAGCCTGGTGACCGCCGTCGAGTTGACGGCCCGGCCGCCGGATGAAAACGATTGCCACCCGGCGCTGCTCGAGGCAACCTGCCGAGCTGCGGCCGAGCCAATCGGCCAGGTCCGCCCGGGGGAGGTTCTCGACGGGCGACCGCTGCGCCGGGCGATCGCCGCGGCGGCGGCTCTCTGGCTGGCCGCCGTGGTTTTTGCAGCGCTGGCCCCAGCGGCATTCGCCATCTGGCAGCGCCGCTGCCTGTTGCTCAGCGAGCAGCTCTGGCCGCGAAAGACGGCGCTCTCGGTGGAGGGTTTTGCCGACGGGGTGGCAAAGGTCGCCCGCGGGGCCGATTTCACGCTCATCGCCAAGGCCGACATGCTGGCCGAGCACGTTCCACCGAGCGTCCGCGTGTTCTACCGGCCGGAAGGGGCCGGACGGCTACAGACGACGATGATTCGCGAGGGGCGGGCAATTGCCGGCCGCGATCGATACCAGCAGTATACGCACACGTTCCGCGGGGTGATCCAGCCAATCGGAATCGAAATCAACGGCGGCGACGCGTGGATCGACCAGCTGCGAATCGAGGTGGTCGACACGCCGATCCTGGTCCGCCTGGAGATCGAATGCCGGTACCCGGCGTACATGGCGAGGCCGCCGCAGGTCTTTCCCGCCGCGGGCACGGTTCCGATCCCCCGAGGCGCCGAGGTGACGCTATTGGCCGAGAGCAACAAGCCTCTGGTCCGGGCGCAGATGGACGGCGGAGACGGCATACAGACGGTTGCCGACGCCCGCCTGAAAGAGCTCGTGGAGATCGCGGCAGCCCAGCGCGAGCTCGCCGCTTCGGCGAAAAACGGAGACGGTCTGCCGCCGCGGCAGGCAGAATTCGCCGAGCGGCTCGCTCGGTGCGCCGAACAGTTCCGCCGCCTCGCCGCCGCGGCCGGCAACCCAGGGACGTTCTACCCGCAGACGCTGGACGAATTGGCACGGATCGAAGCGGAGATGCGACGGCTCGGCGAGGGCCAGGAGAGACCTTCATCCGCGCGACTCCGCACGCTGGCCGATCGGTTGGAAAAGGCCAGCGATGCGATCGGCCGACTGGTGAGTTTTACCCGCTTCCGCTACCGCTTGCAGGCTCTGAGCGAAGACCGGCGCCTGGCGATCGGACTGCTGGATGTCGACGGCATCCGCAGCCCGGAGCCGATCCGGTTGAACTTCTCGGTCGTCGGCGACGCGCCGCCGCAGGTCGCCGTGCAGTTGCAGGGCATCGGCTCGGCCATCACCCCGCAGGCCCGTCTCCCCTTCCGGGGGCGGATCACCGACGATTACGGGGTGGACCGCGTCTGGCTCGAATACGTGGTCGAGGGGCGCGCGGCGCAGCAGGAGACTCTCCTGAAGGTCGAGGCCGCGGTCACCGAACAGCCCGTGGACGGCGCGCTCGACGTGCGCCCGCTCGGCCTGGAACCGGGCCAGAAGATGCTGATTACCGTCAAGGCCGGCGACCGCTGCGACCTGGGCGAGGGGCCCAACTCCGGCACGGGGGACCGGTGGATGCTCGACGTGGTCTCCCCGGCGCAGCTTCGGGCGATGCTGGAAGCTCGTGAAATCGTCCTCCGGCAGCGTTTTGAAACGATCATCGAAGACGTTGCCGAGATTCGCGACACGCTCGCCCGGTTGTTGTTCGACGCCGCCGGCGAGCCGGCGGCCGCTCTGGGGGCGGAGCCCGGCGAGGCAAAAACCGGCAGTTCGCCCGAACGGCAGCAAACCGTCCGGCTGCTGCGGATCCAGCGCGCTCGCGGAAACGGCCAGAAAGACGCCCACGAGACGCTCGGAGTCGCCGAGGCCTTCGCGGATATCCGCCACGAGTTGGTCAACAACCGCATTTACACGGAAGAGCTGCGGATTCGGATCGAGCAGGACATCGTGGCGCCGCTGGAGGACCTGGGCAATACCCAGTTTGTGGAGTTGGACAAACGGCTTGCCCTGCTGGAGAAAGCGGCCAACAATTCGGAGGAGGCCCCCACGTTGCGGGACGGCGCCCTCGAGCAGGTCGACCTAATCCTGCGGTCGATGCGCGGGGTGCTCTCGCGGATGGCCGAGTTGGAGGATTTTAACGAGGCGGTTGAATTGTTACGATCGATTATTGGCGAGCAGGACGACTTGCGGCGGCAGACGCTCGAGCGCCGCAAGGATAAGCTCCGCCAACTGTTGGAGAATTAGCCGTGTTCTGGCGTGGTCCGATACACGAACCAAGCACCGAGACCGCCGTGGGACAGGTTGGTGAGCTGTCTTGCGTGGAAGCGGATTGTGGTGTGCCGGACGAAAGGCGCGTCGACGGGGCTGGAGAGCCGTCGTACAGGAGGTGTGGCGACGGGCCTGGAGACCCGTCCTACGGGAGGTGTGGCGACGGGCCTGGAGAACTGCGCTGCGCGAGGTGGGCGGGCCTTGTGCTGGTCTTGGTTGCCGCTTGCTGCCAGCCGTTGCGGGGTGCGGATTCCTCGCCGGCCGCGGAAGGCAAGCCGGCCGAAAGCCCCGCCGCGGAGCGCGCTGTCGGCGAATTGGCCGACTCCCAGCGGCAGATTGCGGAAAAGTACGAACGGCTCGAACAGATCCTCCTGCGGATGTCGGAGCTGACGGCCGCCACCGATCCGCGGCGCGCGGCCTTGCTCAAGAAGGCGGTTGCCGAGAGCAAGCAGCGGATGATCGGCGTGCAACTAAAGTCGCTCGTCGATCTTCTGGCCAAGGACCAGCTCTCGCCGGCGATCGAAGGCCAGGAGAGTGTCGACGCCGATTTGCATGAATTGCTCGAACTCCTGTTGACCGAGAATCGCTCGAAGCGGATCGAGTCGGAGAAGGCGAGAATCCGCCAGTACCTGAAGCAGCTCAACGAGATCATCAATCGGCAGAAGGACCTGCAAGCCCGCACCAGCGGCGGCGCCGGCCAGGCCAGGTCGCTGTCGCAAGAGCAAGGCGAACTCGCGGGGCGGACCGGCGGCCTGGCCGGGGAGATTCGCCGCAACGAAGAGGCGGAGTCCGAACCGGGCGGAAAAGACAACGAGCGCCGAAACGCTGAACCGGAAGACCGCGGTGGGAAACAACCGGCAGAATTGCCCAAGGATGCGGCGCCCGGCCCGGCAAAGCCCGGTGAAGACGGCCGGGAGAAAGCTCCCTCGCAGAGCGGGTCGCCTCAAACGCCCCGGGAAAGCGCGCCGGCGCAGCCCGGCGAAGGCCCTGCCCAGAAACCGTCCGAACCTTCCAGCCAACCCCGGGACAACGGCGGCCGGCAGCCCGCCGACCCTCCGCAACCTGGCGACGGCCACCCGGCTCGCCAGCGGCTGGAGGACGCCCGGCGCCGGATGGAGGAAGCAAGGAAGAAACTCGAACAGGCCGAGCGGGAGGGAGCCGCCGGCGAGCAGGAAGAGGCGATCCGCCAGCTCCAACAAGCCAAGGCGGAGCTCGAAGACATCCTGCGGCAGCTTCGCGAAGAGGAAATCGAGCAGATGCTTGTCGCGCTCGAAGCCCGCCTGGTCCAAATGCTGCATATGCAGCGCGAGGTGCATGAAGGCACCCAGCGGCTCGACAAGGCGTCTTCCGACGGCCTGTCGCACGAGCAGGAGATCGAAGCCGGCAGGCTCAGCAGCCGCGAGGCGGAGATCGTGGCCGAGGCCGACAAGACGCTCCTCCTGCTCAGGGAAGACGCCACCGCCGTCGCCTTCCCCGAGGCCCTCTCGCAGGCGCGCGACGACATGCAGCAGGTGGCCGGCCGCCTCGCCGCCGCCAAGACCGACCAGATCACGTTATCGCTCGAAGAGGAGATCATTGCCGCGCTGGAAGACATGGTGGCGGCCGTTCGCAAAGCGATCGAGGACGCCGAACAGCGCCGTTCGGAATCAGCCCCCGGCGGGTCCGGCGCGGCGCAGTCGCCCCCGCTGGTCGATCTCATCTCGGAGTTGCAGATGATCCGCGCGCTCCAGATGCGGGTCAACGCCCGAACCGACCGCTACGCGGGCATGATCTCCGGCAGCCAGGCCGACAGCGCGGAGCTGCTCGAAGCGCTCCGCAGGCTGGCCGACCGGCAGGAGCGGATTTATCAGGTCACGCGGGACCTGGAAACTGGCAGGAACCGATGAACTTCACGGCACGAACCCTGTTGGCAATCTGCGTCGCCGCGGCGCTCGCCGGCAAGACGCCGGCCAGCGCCCAGCCTGCCGATCCCTTGGCCGGCCGGCCGTCGTGGAAACCGGCGGAGTGGACCGGCGTGCGCGCCGAGGTCCTCCAGTGGCTCGGCCAGCAGCAGGCCGCCGAGTCGGCGCGGAAGGAGGTTCTACGGAAATGGCCGGAAGCCGAACCCGGCGAGAACGCCGACCTTCTGACGCATCTTGTGGAGACGTTTGCCCTGGTCGACGAAGACGTTCGGACGCTCGTTGACGCGCTCGCCGCCGCGCACTCCGGGCCCTTTCCCGATGCCGCCTGCCTCCGCGCCGAGAGCCGCCCTCCCCTGGTCCGCAACAACTGCCGCCTCTACGTGGGGCGCTGGGCGGCACAAAACGAACTCTACGACGAGGCCTCCGCCCTGATCGACGACCTGCGCCCCGAAGAGACGGCCGATCCGGCGACGCTCCTGTTCTACCAGGCGATTGTCCGGCAGCGGCTATTGAAGAAGGCGGAAGGCCTCAAGGCCGTCGACGAGCTGCTCCGCGGCGAAGCGAACTGCCCGCGGCGCTATACGGCGGTCGCCCGGCTGTTGCGCGGCGACCTCGAGCAGCTCGAAGACGATTCCCTCGATCACATCGCGCGGCGGATGGACGACATCCGCCGCCGGCTCTCGTTGGGCCGGGCGGACCAGAAGGTTCGCAAGGTCGAAGACGGCGTCATCGAATCGCTCGACAAACTCATCGAGAAGCTCAAGCAGCAGCAACAGCAGGCCGATGCGCAGGCGGGCGCCCCGAGCGGCAGCCAATCGATTCGCCCCGCCGACGAGAGCCGGATTCTGCCCGGCCGGGGGCCCGGCGAGGTGACCAAGAAGAGCATCGGCACAAAAAGCGGCTGGGGCGATCTTCCGCCCAAGCAGCGGGAGGCGGCCCTCCAGCAGATCGGGCGCGAATTCCCCGCCCATTACCGCGACGCGGTCGAACAATACTTCCGGCGGCT
>JAMOAF010001057.1 GCA_023621895.1 Planctomycetota bacterium | reverse complement strand
AACGGGGCATTTCAAGACGCGGTGAAGTGGCAGACTGACCGGATCATACCCAAAGCGCGGGGGGATGTCAAACAATTAGCAATTAGCTTGTCAGCCGCGTTTCGCCAGCACGTCCAGGAACGCCGGCATGAACTCGGGCAGGTCGGGCCAGCCGCGGGAGCTGACCAGCGCACGGTCGACGACGACGGCCTGGTCGACGAACTTCGCGCCGGCCAGCTCCAGGTCCGGGCGAATCGCCTGGTAGCAGGTCATCGTCCGCCCGGCGACCGAGCCGGCGGCCCAGAGGACCTGCGGGCCGTGGCACATCACGCCCAGCGGCAGCTCCTTCTCCAGAAAATGGCGGACGATCTTGAGCACGTCGCCGATCTGCCGCATCTCTTCCGGGCCGCGGCCGCCGGGGATGAGCATCGCGTCATAGTCCGCGGGGACCACGTCCTTGTAAGCGATGTCCGCCTGGATCAAGTAGCCGGGTTTCTCGGTGTAGTTGGAGTATTGCGGCTCGAAATCGTGGACCACCGTCTTGACGGCCTTGACTTTGGCGGCGGCCACGACCGGCTCGATCCCTTCTTCCTTAAGCCTGTAGACCATGTAGTATGTCTCCAGCCCCTCGCTGAACTCGCCGATTCCGACGAGGACCCTTTTGCCCTTGAGGCCGCCCTTGCGCGGCGAAGCGGCCCCAGAGGCGGTTGCACCGAGCGCCGCGGCCGCCCCGAGCGCGCCGCCGAGCATCTGCCGACGAGTGACCGAACCGGTGCTGTTCTTCATGATTGGCTCCTTGACTGGAGGGGCTCAGGTGTCTTTGAATTCCGCTGCCGCTGAGCGCCGGCGGCGCAATCGGGAGACCGTGGTGGACCTCAGCGGTCCGCTTCCGGCGAGCTTGTGACCAGGACATGGTTGCCGAGATACTTTTTCGCCGCGGCGACGACCTGCTCTTTTGTCACGGCCCGGATGCGGTCGTCGAACGTCTTGTCGTAGTTGTACCCAAGGCCATAGAGCTCATCGAGGGCCGACTGCTGCGCCTGGGCGGCGATCGTCGTGTTTTCCTGGGCGTGCAGCGAGATCACCATCTCGCGGGCCGTGTTGAACTCGTCGTCGGAGATGTCGCCCTGCCGCGCCCGCTGGAGGTTCTTCTGGATTCGCCCGACGACCTCGGCAGTCTTCTCCGGCGCCACCTGGGAAATCACGACGAAATAGCCGGGGGCCGGCCCGGTGATCTGGAGGGCGTGGACATAATACACCAGTCCCGCGCCGCGCAGCTCGTTGTGGAGCCATCCGCCCGGATAACTGTATCCGGAGGTGATCGCGTCGAGGAGGACCATCGCCGCGTAATCCTGGCGGTCGCGGACGCCGGGGCCGGGATAGCCGATCACGATCATTCCCGTCTGCTTGCCGGTCTTGAGATGGCGATCGACAGTGGCGGGGATGGCGTTGTCGCGGTCGAAGCCGATCGGTTTGAAATCGGGGTTCGACGGGAGACGGCCGAAATTGCGGGCGATCGTTTCCAGCGCCGCTTCCGGCTCGATGTCGCCGAAAACGGTCACCAGCGCGTTTTCGGCCACGAAGTATTGGCGATGATAGGCCCGCAGGTCCTCCGCGGTGATTGGCTCGACCGTCTCCCGTTTGCCTCCCTGGACGATGTGATAGGGGCTGGCGGCGGGAAGCTGGTCGTAGAAGAACTCGAGAATCTCCTGCTGGGGATCGTCGCTCCGCCTGGCGATCGCGCCGAGGGCCAAGGTCTTGACCTTCGCCAACTCGTCGTCCGGGAAGGCCGGCCGTATGAAACAGTCGGCAAACACGGCCGCCGCGCGGTCGAAATCCGCGGCCAGAACCGTGGCGCTTCCGTGAACCGTGTTGCGGCCGGCGCTGAAATGGATGCTCCCCCCGACGGAATCGAAGGTCTCGGCGATCTCCTGGGCCGAACGGCCCGCAGCGCCTTTGTCGAGCATCGCCGCCACGAGCGACGAGCGGCCGGCGGTCTCGGGCGTGTCGGCGAGGCTGCCCCCGAGCGTGTACGCCTGGATATTGACCATTGGCAGGTGGGAGTCGCGCTTGACGAGCACGCGGAGGCCGTTGGGCAACTTGACCGCGCGGGTCTCGCCGGCCGCCTGGCCGCGGGCCGCCTGCGGCGATTTCGGCGCTCCCTCCGGCGGCGCGATGATCACGCGGTTGAGCCGTTCGGGTCGGAGGTATTTGCGGGCGACCTGGCGGACCTGGTCGGCGGTGACAAGCTTGATCCTCTCGACGTAATAGGCATCGAAGAGCGGATCGCCGGTGGCAATGTACCCGTGGCCGAGGCTGTCGGCGGTCATCTGCACGGTCTGTTGCCCGAAGACCAGCTCCGCCGCCTTCTGCTTCTTGGCCTTTTCCAGTTCCGCGTCGCTGACCAGCTCGTCGCGAAGCCGGTAGACCTCGGCGGCGATTCTCTCGGCCGCTCGCTCCCAGCGGTCGGGAGTGGCGGCGGCGAAGATGCCGAGCCAGCCGCGGACGAACGACGGGGTGTAGCTGGCTGACTGGATGCCCAGGACAAGCTGCTCGTCGTATTGCAGCCGGCGGACGAGCCGCGAGCTGTCGCCTTCGGTCAGGATGTAGGCCGCCACGTCGAGGGCGTAGAGGTCCGGATGCGAAAGCTCGACCGTGGGCCAGGCCAAGGCCAGGTCGTAAGTCGCCCCGTCCATCTCGCGAATTGCCTCGCGAGGGCCGAGCTGTTCGGGCGCCTCCGGCAAGGGGACGAACGTCTCGGCGCGCCGCCCGGTGCCCGACCACTGCCGCGCCACCTGGGCCAAGACTTCCTTGGTCTTGACGTCGCCGACGACGACAAACACCTGGTTGTTGGGGATGTATCGCTGCCGGTAGAACTCGATGATCTCCTCGTTGGTCGTCGCCTGGAGCACGTCGAGATAGCCGATCACCGGATGCTGCGCCGGGTGGCCGGGGTAGATCGTCTGGTCGAGCAGCTTGTTTTGAACTCGGCGGCGATCCGCCTCGCCGTCGGAAAGCTCCCTCCGCACGACCTTCAGTTCCCGTTCGAACTCGCCGGGCTCGAAAGCGATCCGCTGCATCGAATCAGCG